>DAIOXG010000001.1:0-8369 GCA_036758085.1 Prevotella sp.
TTCTTTATATGAAGGTAAAATAAAGGTCAAAATCGCAATCATTAAAACTATCCCTACTACTAAAACTATCTTAGGATAAATGGTTCCAAGTTTAATTTTGCTTTTAAATTCGGCCTTGGCTTCATAATACTCACATAAATATAGCAAAACCCCCAGAGCACCCAGAGCGAAATATATCTCAAAATTTTTCGCAGACCAACAATAGAACCCTTATTCGAACACTTTCGCAGCACTTATACAGGACGACTTGACTTTCATATAGCGTCGAAGCTATAGTGATATGCCAGTTTTTGTGCACTGTGACGAGATTTCTGAATAAGGGCAGTTTATTATAAGGCTATCTCTCGGAAGTCGCAGTGTGGCTAAAGTCTGAAGCCTTATAAGCATATCAGCAAAGCGCACACGCACGCAATAATTATATATAGCGCACATAAGGCAGATAGCTTGCTTTATCGCTCCCTCCAGGAGCCGCTTATTAGCTCGCCCATTTATACACTTATGGTCAAATAGCACGCGCGTAGGAAGAACTTCGACTATTGCCTTTATGATATATCTTGATGTAGAGCAGATAGTCGGAATCCCGCAGTATATCTTGATGTCAGAGCAGAGACACAGAATAGCCCGCAGCCAGCAGTTATTCACTTTAGTACATAAGGCGAGCACGACGTTATAGCCTCACAGAATCGCTCACGCGCACGGCCAGGCGCGAATAAATATATAATTATATATTTATAACGCACATACGCAGGCGCGAATAAATATATAATTATATATTTATATAACGCACACGCGCAGGCAAGGCATTTCTAAGTCGTAGATGGAGTGCTTATATCGTTGCAGAGCAGAATCGCAGAAGCTCAGTTCTGATGCGCAGCATACACACCCAGGGCATAGCATAGCACACAGAACCATCCTTATGTGCTAAAAACTCTCCCGACAAGTGCGCACACACGTCGCACGCATACGCACACGCGTACACACGCAGGCGCAAGCGCATGCGTAACGCGCAATAAGGCGAGTAATCGATTTGGGCCAGGTTTCAGCCTTATTAGACTCACAGAAGGAACAGGAACGATGCATCAAGTTCAGACACAATTTTAGAAGTAAAATGATTATCAACTTTAGAGTCGAATGTTTGGTGGTTCGGGATTTTTGCTGTACCTTTGTAATAGAGTTAAGGATGACCCCTCGCCCCGACGGGCAGGACTTCCGGAGACCAGTTACTTTATTATTCACTTCTAAAAGCTACCCCAAATTATGGCAAACAAGAAGAACAGTTCTAAGAAGAACGACGAGAAGAAGAACGCACAGCATAAGGCTGAGCATGTTATCAACAACGAGAGCAACGCACAGACCTCACCAGTTGCTGAGGCACAGACTTCAAAGCCTGCCGGAGTCGCAGCGCTCGACGCCTTATTCGCTGAGGCAGGTATGAACCCCGCATCCGGCAAGAAGAAGACAGACGACTACCAGGCAAAGAACTTGGCTGCTGACAAGAGAGTAGAAGGCGAGAGCATCAACAAGCAGCACGAAGCCTGGACAGAAGCTTATCAGAAGCAACGCATCGCTGCTGTCAAGCTCGGCAAGTATCGCACTGCTGTACTCGGACTTCCTGCTGGCATCAGAAAGTTCAACCAAGGCAAGTTCCGTCCGGCGACAGGCTGGGACGAAGCAGCGAAGAAGCTCGACCCGGAGACACTGAATAAGTATCTCGAAATGGAAGCCGCAGTCGAAGCGCTTGCATAACTGCTTATCTTGATTCGCTTATCTTGATTCGCTTATTCAAGTATATCAGCGAAACGCGCATGTAGAGAGGACGAGAAATCGCCCTCTTTTATTATATCAGCGTATAGCATATGCGCAGATAGCCACAGAATAGATTGACAAAAGAGAATAGCAGAACAGAATCAGTCTCTAACGCATTCCTCGCTTGCCGACAGCGATAGCCGTGCACAGAATCACGCAGCCAGAGCCATAGTTCTCGCAATCAAACGCAGATACAAACTTATTAGCACCTTTAGAGCCTAATGTTTGGCGGTTCTCCGGATTTTTCGTACCTTTGTACTATACAAAAGAAAGTTCAACCCAAATTAAAACGTAATATCATGTTACAGTCAGACAAAGATGCTTTACACTACGAAGTAGTAGCTCAAAAAGCACATACGATAGAGAAAGTGGCAACAGAGCTGGCACGCCTCCACGAAGCCTCAATTCTCAACAACGAAAGAGTAGAGTTACGGAAGAAGCACCTACTCAAATACTTAGACGAACTGAACAAATTATTGTTATACTGAGAATCAAAGTACGAAGCAAAATTATCATCACTTTTAGAGTCAAATGTTTGGTGGTTCGGAGAAATTTCTGTACCTTTGTAATAGAAAAATAAGAAAGTAGGGGTCCTCCCCTACAGAGCATTAAACCCAAATTAGAACCGGGCTCCCAGGGTCATAGGAGCAACGAAGTTATGACAACTAAGAATGTTAAGAACAGTGAGAAGAACCAGGCCGCTCAGGTAGTCGCTAACCCAATGTCTGCCCTCGATGCCTTATTCGCTGAGGCTGGCATCAGCGCAAGCACTACCGCTAAGGAGAAGGCAAAGGCCTACCAGGCTGGGGTACTCACCAAGGTGAACGATGACGAGGTTATCAATCGTCAGCATGAGAATTGGAGCGCAGCATACCAGGCACAGCGCACTGCTGCTGTGAAGCTTGGGCAGTATCGAACACAGGTATTAGGCCTCCCGAAGGGCTGCCGCAAGTTCTGCAAGGGTAAGTTCAAGACAACACAGGTATGGGAGTCAATCAAGAATACCATTGACGCTGAGCAGCTTGAGCGTTATTTCGCAATGGAGGCTGCTGTAGAGGCTATCATCTAATATCTAACTAGGAAGAGTGGGGTCGGTCGCCCCTGCCCCCTCTTCCAATCTAACTCAGAGAAAATGAAGACAGCAAGACATCAAGTATATATCAAGGCACCAGAGTTCTATGGCCAGCCAGCGTTATGGGCTCATGGAGCAGTTGAAGGCTTCCGCGCAGGGAATCCAGATAAGGAGTTTGTCAACGCAGTACCTCACATAGAGAAGACCAACCTCGGCATCGAACTCAAAGGTATAACAATCTATTTCAATAACGTAACAGAATCATGAAAGGAATACTTTATGCAATCACATTCGCGAGGGTTTTCTATGCCACAGATGATACTGTCCGTTCGGTTTCAAGCGGAGTCAGCGGTATTTTCGACAGCTTTGAAGAGGCTGCTAAGCATATCAACAAAGAATTTGCAGAGTTTGATGAGCACGGAATGCGAACTGACGGATTCTCCTCGTACAATAAGCTTATCTCAAGTACACAGCAGAGCTGCGGCGCAGTCACTTGGACTGAGTTTGTCGAAGACACGCCACTCATGGCAGGAGCGCATGTCACAACTCACTTCCGCCTTGCAGACCTTTACTTATCGCACGTACCCATAGGGCAGTAGATAATAGCAGAATAGCCGGGTTTTCGTCCCGGCTTTCTTATTGCTACCTCGCTCAGAATAGTGTCTCGGTGGAGCAGCATACACACCCAGGCAATATCTCGGCACACTATAGCGGTTTCCAAGCCCTCACGACCAGAACCACTTATGCCCTATCAAATTTAGATGCAATTTTAGACCATAATGTTTTGTGGTTAGAAAACTTTTATGTACCTTTGTAATAGAGTTAAGGAAGACCCCTCTCCCCTGGCTCGAAAGAAGTTCAACAATCAAATTTCAATAGCAATGGACAAACAATTTAAGGTAGCAACCAAGTATTCAGCACAGCAGGCAGCCCTGTACTGCTTAGCTTACGGAATCGAGTTCTTCTACAAGGACGGAAAAACCTACTTCGTAGGAGACGACAGTACAGTGAGCAAAATCATCGCCACAAGTTATGGAAGGGCCAAGGAAGAGGAATTTCTTGCTGGCGCCTTCACCACAGAATACGTAAAGAACAAGCTTTAGTAACCCGGGAGAGCAAGTCTCTCCCACAAATCCCAAGTTATATGAAAGCAATTCGCACTAACATACGGACAAATGAAGTCCAGACCAAAGAAGTCAATGGCTTCGCAGAAGCATTCGCATACTGCACTGAGATTGCACAAGCAGAATCAGATAAAGGCAATACCTGTAAGCTAACAACTATTGGCACTCGCAAGTTCGATATGCCGATAATCAGTCCGAAAGGAGTTGTGCTTGAGACTGTCGTTATAGAGTAGCTGCAAAAAAACTCTTGCCACAAGTACGCGTCGCACTCAAACGTTAGACAAGCGTCGCGACGCGCATTTTAAGGCATTTGGGCGCAGTTTAGCACGCAAGACGTGTAATTTATTGCCCCAGTAAAGAAAATCGATTGTGTGCCACTTCTGAGCCTATTTTGAGCATATTTGGCCACAGGAGTTTAATCACAGAACAGAAAACCAGTTAAATTCACGCGTTATGAAAGAGCATACAATACAAAGCAAACCGACAGACGCAGAACTGTACAATAACCCGACATGGGCAGATGAAATGGCACCAGAGGATTGGGACGATTTAGTACAACGCTTCTGCCCAGACATCAGAATCATCAGAGTTCGCCCGAAAGACGCAATAGACGTTATGGCAGAAGTCAACGGTACGACTATCTTCAAAGTAAAGGTAGATGTCTATGCCCAGCTCAGCCCAGAATACTGCCCGACCATCGAAGCAGCCCCGATGTGGCCAGGAGAGGCACGGTTAGACCAAATCGTAGTAGCTAAAGACTACGGAGAAGCAACGAAGTTCGGCTTGCATTGGCTGGAGAAGGGCAGAACTTATATCCTGCACAAAGAAAACGGAAAGCTTTATGTAGTAGAGAATAAGATAGAGCTGGGAAGAGTCGAAGAACTTGCAGACCAAGTCAATATCGCAAGTGCAGAGCTAGACATATATTTGAATTAACCACGCTACTCATAGTAGATTTTAGATTGTTGAAACTTAGGAATAGCTTCGATGTGAATCGAGGCTATTCCATTTTATATACGTAGCATCGGCTTTCTCATATCAGCATATCAGTGCATGGCGCATGCACGAACGAAGCTCATAAAGCTATATTGGCGAATATGCATGCGTTGCATCAATTAGCATAGTTCTGCAGAGTGCAATAGCTATCGGAATGACTGATAAGTATCAGTATGACAGGCAGGGTTCAGGATAACATCTAAGGATAACATATCAGAATCAGTACGGCGGTTGTATATTAGAATAGGTATCTGGCAGCAGTTGTAAGAGAAGCAGTTTTTTGAGCCTCAACTAAGAACAAAATTTTTTTATCAACTTCAGAACCAAATGTTTGGTGGTTTGGGGAAAAAATTCGATTTGAGCGTCTTAAATTTGCCTGGCAGTGTATTGTACGGCTTTTGTGTTTTGTGCGCTTGTGTGGCTCAAAAACCGCTAATTTTGGCACTTGGGCAGATTGGTTTTGTTTTGGAAAATTCGGTTTGGGCTGGCAACCAAAATTATAGGCAAAATTAGAATCTAAAATTTGGCGGTTTGGAGAAATTTCTGTACCTTTGTAATAGATTTAAGGAGGGCGCTTCCACCGCCCCCACATTAAACAACAGAGACAAAGAATAGCAGAGTTCAACAAATAAACATCAACAAGTTATGGCACAGATTAAAGACATTATCGTCACAGCAGTAGAAGTCAAAAAAGATAACGCATTAGAGCAGCATCTTCACGATTGCATTATCGCAGGCGACTTCGAAATGCTCCGCACAGAACAGCAGGCAGTTGCAGATGTACTCGATAGGACGAAAGCCAAGCTCGAGATACTGAAGAAGACGTATGAGAGAATGAAGCTCGCTAATGACAGGATGCCCCGGGCAGAAGGTCCAATCTTCAGCAAAGAAGACTTATCCTACATAGACGAGCAGATAAATATAGTCACTCGCAACTTCGCCTATTATGATGCACGCATCAACGTTATAGATGAAGTGTTGCAGAATGCATAGCAAGACACATATTCGAATTAAATACACTACTCATAGTAGATTTTAGATTGTTGAAACTTAGGAATAGCTTCGATGTGAATCGAGGCTATCCTTATTTTGTCAGCGCAAAGTAAAGACTTTCAGTGTAGCCCTTATGAGAGGGCGAGTATAGACTCGCCCTCTTTTATGTTTTCAGCGGAGCATGCTCAGAATCGCAACGCAGAATATTATAGTCGTAGACACATTACAAGCACAGCTCAGAATCAGGCTTCGCGGCAGAACCAGATAGCAGAACCAGACCAGGCTCTCAGTATAGCCTGCTAAAGAACCAGATTTTGTTCCAGAAAGTTGACGAAAAATTATTATCAAATTTAGACTATAATGTTTGGTTGTTTGAAAACTTTGTCGTACCTTTGTAATGTAAAAATAAAATCTACATTTCGAGAACCACCTGTTATTGGAGCAGGAAATTAAATTATTCATCAACAATCAAATTATTAAAATCATGAGGAAAACTCTTAACTTAGAAGTCGCCGTCGAATCCAATAATTTGAATGGCGAAGTGGAATCAAAGTCTTTCAACCTGCACGACAAGCAGCAATGCCTATCTTTCATTAAAGAGTTCTTTGGTGATGGACTTTGGGCAGATCACATTTATCCTGTCTGGGATTCTGAGCACGGAACATTACGTAACTTAGATAAAGAAATGCAGATGGATATATTGGATGAATGGCTTGGCTGGGATGCAGAAACAGGACCAATAGCTGTGATGTTTGAGGTGGATAAAGACCTTGAATTAGTGAATTGGGATGGTGGTAGGCTTGATAGAACCATGGTATGCAATATTGGCTTTGGTCAGATTATCGGAGACTTGTATCGTAAACATCATATTACTACACAGGTGTTGAAGCGTGACATGGTATATGTTTTGAACCTAAAGGCTAAAACCATCACTGAGATTTTTACATGGGAGGCTAAACTTTTTATCACTGCTTTGACAGGAAGCGTTACTACCGCATCTTCCATATACGGCTTTGATAGGAATTATGACAACAGGCTTCTGAGACCGTCTATCTTGAGAGAACCTGTATAATAGATTAGTAGGGGCAGGACTTGGAACCTGCCCCCGAAAATCTCTGATAAGTATAGCAGCAGGTTTGTTATAGTTACATGGAGCCTTGAATCACTATAGTTGATTGTTGAATTGTTATGGAGGAGTTGGCTCGGCTTATAAGGTCTGGCCTTCTTCTTGACAGTGCTGATTAGAATAGCTCCTGGCAATCGGCATACACACCCATATAGTATTGTACAAAAACTCTTCTATCATATACGCAACGTGATTCGCGCGTACGCCCATACAGGTAAATTACCACAACTCCCTTATAAGCAAAAAACTCTTTCGACACGTGGATGCAAAAAACTCTTACGACAAGTAATCGCACGTCGCACAAATTATACACAATAGCAGGTAAAGAGAAAACCGCTTTTGGCCGCATTACATACCCCAGGGCGGTGTCCAGTAAGGGAAGCCCAGGAATTGTGCAGTGTGGCTTAATTCTAATGGCAAAATGGCAGTAATTCCAAGCATAGCCAATTACAGCAAAGAGGTAAGACAGTCCGCAGTAAGCCAATCCCTAAGTAAGACAGTCCGTATTAAAGGAGGAAGCGCCAAGCCGCCAAGTGTATGTAAATACAAATAAGCCAATCCATCAATACCGCAGGCTTATCAATACCATCAGTCGCCAATTATGAACAAATAGCAAAACAAGAGCCAATCCAGCAAAGCCGCAGTAAAAAAGAGCAAGCAATTCTATACTGACAGTAATTCATTATAAGGTAAACGCGTAGCCCGACAGAATCGCGCGTCACGCGTAAAGGCCAATTCAAGCCCTCTCTATGCAAGCTCTCCACAACCGCTTATCTCTGAAGGCCAACAATACAGCTCATACAAAGCTTCGCAAGACCCAATTCTTGACAGCCAGGACGCACAACTTCACAAAGCATCCACTTATCTCAACAGAACTTATCAAGACCGCAGAAAGCGACAGCCAATCAATCCCAAAGCGATCGCGCACGTCACGCAAGGCCAGAACAATAGCGCAGCCGCCATTTATAAGACTTGCAGCGAAAACCTCATACACGCAAAGAAGCGCAGAATCCGCCCATATAAGACTTCAAGCGTGACTTCAAGTGTGGCTTCTGAGAGCCGCCATTTATACACTCTATTGGCGGATAGCCCATAGGCCGCCTCGGCTTAGAACAGATTTCATCAGCAGACTTGCAGATAGGAGCAGGTGAACAGAATCAGGGATAGAAGCCAGTTATGAGAATCTTTGGCGTAGGCATGTATGTGGGCATCGGCTTAGAACCAGGGCTTAGAACCAGGGCTGAGAACCAGG
>DAIOXG010000001.1:8469-70675 GCA_036758085.1 Prevotella sp.
GCTGAGAACCAGGGCTGAGAACCGGGGCTGAGAACCAGGGCTGAGAACCAGGGCTGAGAACCGGGGCTGAGAACCAGGGCTGAGAACCAGGGCTTGCGTCAGGCGTTTATTGTACCCACCCACACCATTTTTAACAATTTTAACACTTAGTCATTTTTTAACATACGTAAACATTTTGTATAACTTTTTAACACTTAGGCATTTTAACATACATAAACACTTTGCAGAACTTTTTAACATAATATGGGTGCAAAAAGTAGGCGAAAAATTGGCGAAAAATTTGGAGGGTATTGGAAAAACCCGTACCTTTGTATTGGATTTAGGGATGAGGCCTATCTCCACAACATTTTTCAACAATTCAAAAAAAATTTTTACTATGAGTAAAAAGGAGTTTTTAGAGCGTCGTAATGCGGAAAGGGAGGCCAAAAAGGTGGCCATCGCCCAAACCGACATCAACACCAACTATGACGCCCAAAGCGCGGAGTACAAGGCATTCCGCTGCAAGGTAAATCGCTGGCAAAAAGAGTGCCGTGATTACTATAATGAGGAATACGGCTTGCAGTTTAAGGGCTGTTTCCGTTTCGAGGTTCTTAGCGGTACTTTCAAAGTTACCGAGGTAGGCAAGGTGTTTAGGGCAGAAATTTCTGAGGAGGACGCCAACGACCTTAATAAAGAAATGCGAGAGCTTGAAGTAGAGTTTTCAACAAATGTGTGCAAGAAATAGGCACACAAATGTTCCACGTGAAACCTCCTACCTTTTTTGGGTGGGGGGTTTTTTAATGAGGTGGGGGTACCTTAAAACCGTCTTTACCCGACTCTCTGCAAAACTACTCTCAAAAATTTTCGACTTCGATTTCCAGGAGTACCGACCGAGCTGCAACCCTACCACTGATTTTCCGACCTACATGCTTCCATGCCTACCCACTTCTCCGACACTGGGGGGTACTGTTTTCCGTACACTTCGGAGGGGGTACTATACCCAAAAATTTTTTCGGCTTAAAAACATCAGACTTTATTATAAGACTTTATTATAAGACTTTATGATTAGAAGATTAGAAGATTAGAAAATTGCATGGAAATACAAGATAACTTTCGTTGGTTCGCTTCAAACACGAATATACTAAACAACGATTATGCAGACAAAATAAAGTGGTTCTACGAAAGAATAGATAAGCCTTTCTATAATCTTTCGTTAGACTACAATTCAATGACTAAAGAAAGCAAGTTTCGGTTCTTGCTTATAGAAATTGGCGAAGACAAGGTTTTCGCTCCATATAAAGTTATTCAACTAATGAAAACGAAGCAAATTCGTTTCTTCGGATTCCCGATTTCGGAAAGCAATAACGAAGCGAATGAACGTAAAGTTTTTGAAGCGCTGAAGAAGATGCCTTTCGTCAAGTTCGTCTTTACGGAAAGAATTTCTGGAGCGTCTCGACTGACTGAATACGATGACTACTTCTATGATTTGGACAATCCAAAGTTCGCAACAAGCCGTTATCGCTCAAAAAACTACATCAACAAACTCCTCTCAAATAAAGATGTGCAAATTGCTTTCACAGAATCGCCTTATAGTGCAGCTTTTCAAGAACTTCGTAAAGCATGGGAATTAGGAATGGAAGCACGCGGCAGCAAAGTTTCTACAGCATCTGATAGGTGCTTCACAAACATAATCAATTCTCGCAACAAAAATCTTCGCTTCATCAGTGTTTTCTACAAAGGCAAATTGCAGAGCCTTCAAGTTTTCTTGATACACGAAGTTTATGCAGACCTCCTATACACCCACCATCTATGGTTAGGTGAAGAAAAAGGAATACTGAGCAACATCGTCGAAATACAGAAATATCTTTCTTGGAAGTTCCTTTTCGAGCAAGGCATCAAAAGAATCTATCTTGCAGGTTGCAGGCCAACAGAGCATCGTTTGCTAAAGCATAAGCAAAGAACTTGCGACGGAAGAACAGAGTTTTATCTTCTATAGTTTTACATATAAAGCTATTTATAGTAAAACAGAAATTATGAAAGATATTTTTAGGATACCACAAGGCAACTATTTTAGTTGCTCATTCAGCCCAGAATTGCTGACTAACGGAAGTGTAGATGCGACATTAGAGTTGCAGAATCTCGAAGTTTCATTCGTTCCTGCCTCTGGAATCGGCAGACCTGTTCATGCAGAGAAGAACGAAGGAAAGTACGTTATTGAACTCCCTACAGATTTCGCTTTAGGCACTTATGGACTGAAGTTCGTTGGCACACTCACAAACGGACGTCAAGTAAAGTTCGTGGAAAATCCTTTCATAGAGGTGACTGCAAGCGGCTTGCACATTCCAGCTGACGTACAGTTCGAGTATAGCATCAATTCGTTGTCTGTGCCCACATATGCTGAGAAAGGAAACGACATCGAAGAAACTGTTATTCCGCAACCATCTGACACTCCAAACAAATGAATAAAGTAAGAATCCGCAACAAGACAAAGACGAGGTCTAAAGTCAAGTTCGCAAGACAACTGAGTCCAGAATCAGAAGTAAATTACTTATATGAAAAATCCATTAGCAACAACCAAAAAGGCGCTTCAAAGCCAAGGCGTTCTCGACAAGAACGGAAGTATCTCGAAGACGACTGGGATGAAGAAGAATGGTGACTACAACAAAATAACGCTTAAAGGCCACCGTTATTCAGCACACACTGTCGCATATCTGAAAGCCCATCCAAATGCAAATCTGAATGGCAAGGTCATCCACCACTTATCTCCAGACAAAGACAACAACGATGCTTCGAACTTAGTCGCAATGACGCAAGCTGCGCAAGCTGCCTTGCACGGAGTACATAATCGTGAGGAATTTAATGAGTGGAAGACCAAGTGGGGCAAAGACTGTCCAGACCTTGCCAAAGTGTCCGCATATTATTCGAAACACCTTTCTTCTCTCACTCGCCACACGAATGAAACAAATAGAAAGAACAGACTAGCAATGAAGTCCTTGAAGAAATAACTCGTAACTCGACCATCCCGCAGCCTTTATGTGCAGTATAGCCCCCTCATGCACTTGGCTGCGGGATTTTTGTTTTTGTTTGTGTAAATGTAGATAGTTTGTGCCTCGATTTGCCGCTTTTTGGCGCTGCTGTGCGCGTGAAAAATTTGGCTAAGGTTACGTATAACGAAAGTGAATTTTGAACGTTAAAAACGACTTTTTTGAAATGGAAGTAAAAATTTTGTTTGCCGACTTAGACGGCACAATTATAGAGACAAAGAGCGGCGAAACCTTTCCGAAGGACGCTGATGATTGGAAGTTCAAGGACTTAATCCTCGAGGCAATTGCCTCTTATGCACCAACACACTTGCGCATCGTCAGTAATCAAGGCGGTGTTGAGAAAGGCTACATCACTGCAATGGAATTGTATAAGAAAATGAACAGAATTGCAGGACGACTTATCAACTTGCTTCCTAATGTCAGTGTTTCATTAGACTACTGTACATCTTTGGATGCAAATGACAAGCGTCGCAAGCCAAACACTGGAATGTTAGAGTACTTCTACAACATGCCGCTTTATGAGAAGAAAGACGCTTTAATGATAGGCGACGCAAGCGGCAAAGAAGGTGACTTTTCTGACTCAGACAAGAAATGCGCCGAGAACTTCGGCATCGAATACATGGACGTAAACGACTTTATTAAAGCTCATGGAAGAACAGGTAGTTAATTACAGAATCAAGGTAAGCTCAGACTTGATGGGCTTCCAGCTGCACAAAGTACTGACAGACAATGCTGAGAAGATAAACGACTTCATTCGTAGCTTGTCACAAGACATCAAAGAAGTAACAACTGAACGAATCTCATTACAACGATGACTAGAAGAATAAATAAAACAATGGCTTTGGAAGCTGCTGAACGAATGGCAGATAAAGCATTTTCAGATAAGATTGCTGAGGCAGACAAAGCTGTCAACGAAGCAATTGAAAGGCTTGTTCGCAAGTACGTTCCACAAGAAGTTATCAGTGTTTGCAAGAAGTATCCACAATTCTTCAGCATGACAACTTATGTATCTGTTTCCGCTTATAAAGACACAGATAATGGAACTTACAGAGAGAGTTGGATTTCCGGCACAATAAGTTTCACAATTCCTTATGAGGTACAGAGTCTTACAGCCACTCATGACGAGTATGACTATGTCAAGGAGCTTTTAGGAATAAAGAAAAGTGTTGTAATCAACAAAGAGAATTTTCAAAACGAAATTCATGCAGCTTTATTGCAGCTAAACACAGAAAAGAAGGTAAAAGAGAATCTGCCGGAAGCACTCAAGTACATCGAGTTTCCGCCAGATAAGCAACTGCCTGCCTGTCAGTTCGACGACTTAAACAAAACTTTATCAAAGATATGAAAAGATTCAATCACATCAAAGCATTCCACCTAAACTTCGGTTATGGCTGGTGATGGGTAAGCAATGTTTTCTTACCTAATTGAGCGATTATCCCATTTTGGCATATCTGCGACAATTTAGACTATGCGAAGACTGGAAAGAACATCGGTCAAGGCGATTGTTATAGTTGGAGCAAAGAACGTCAAGCGCAGAAAGACAAATGAGCACAACGACAATCATAATTGCAGCAATAGTGCTGGCAGTCTTCATCTTCGCAATGTACAGCGAAGCATATTATGACATCGAAGTTCTACAACGTAAGCTGCACTACTTGGAGGTGCATAAAGAAACTTTAGGTCTTGCAAGAAGAGCAGGCAATGTTGAAGCAAAGAATCGCTGACTTAGAGCATTGCAACGACATCAAAGACCTCGCACAATGAAGGAGCTCAGAATAATACACGAGAAGGACTTATGTGAAGACTATGCATACTACCAAAGCAAGTATCATACAACGCACACTTCCATCGAAAGTATTAAATTAGAGCTTATCGAGTAAGAATAACACAATGCTCATACATGAATGTTTGGTATTCAAGTCTCGTCTGACAACGAAGATAGATGTTACTGCTTTGAACACTTGACTCCAACACAAAACGAAGTTTTCTACTAGTATTTAGGTTTATGTAAATGTTATCATGAGCAAGAAAGAAACTTACGATATGAGTCGCAGCCGTTTGTTGAGCTACGTTATTCAACGATTCAGCAAACTCGATTTGCCGTTAGCCAACAAAGGACATGAATGGAAACATTACTACGGATTGGAGAAAGCCTACATACCAGAAGGTTCACTTGTCTGCCCGATATGCATAGATGATGCAAGGGCGTGGTATCTTGGCTGGTATCGTGGTGTAGATAAAGACGGCTATCATCTTGTTGAAAGTATCGAGACTCACACAATCTGCCAGTTCACCAATGTATCATTCTATTACATCGAGGCAAGTGAGTTTGCAGATATGCCACAGTTCTTCTACAGCGACAGACAGTTCTATCAACACTACATTATTGAGCGCAAATATTACGGAGTAGAAGACTTCTTCTATGTCGTAGGTTGGACTGTGTTTCACGACGACGGTTCTTTTACTGTAAAACTACGCAAACGTTATAAAAATACTTGGGTAAATCGTACATACAAGTCTATGCGCTCGCTTACGAAGAAACAAATAAAGGCTCACATGAGCGAAGTACAGAATCTTTTGTAAGAAGAAAAGTAAGACGAATGAAAGAGAACTTTAATTGCCTGCATATGGCAATAGACAAAGAGTTAAAAATGTTTAGACATGAGTGAAACAATAGAAGGAGGCGACAGAGGCGACAGAAGCTACGGAAAGTCACAAAAACTACGCGAGGTAGCTAAGAAATTAGCTATAGCCTGCGGAGGAACTCAGGAAGAGATTGAAAAGAGCGTCACTGCTGAGGCTTCGAAGCAAGAATTTCGGAAAAACTTGCCGAAGGCTTATATTCTGAAGGCAATATATGATAAAATGTCTGAAGAACAAATCAAAAGCCTCTCAGCAAAGAACGAATATGTCTTAGTTCCTGTCGAAGAAGAGGAACTTGAACGTCTAAAGCAAAATGCAGTTCATTATATGATGCCAATGACGATGTCTAAGCCTCCTGAATTGCCAATTTTAGAGCCTTGCGTTCGTGCGGTCCGAATCGGAAGCGATAAAACTCCTAAAATCCTGCCGAAAGTCTATTCAAAGAAGCGCAAGAAGAAGCAAAGAATACAGAAACAATCACGTAAAAAGCATAAATAACTATGGCAAAGTTCAAAGACGTAATTAGCTGCCTCAAAAACGGCAGCACTGCAACACGCCGAGCGTGGAATGACAAGAACATTGAAGTTATGATGCAAATTCCTCAAAGAATTGCTAAGGACATAGTTCCTAAAATGACTTCTGTGCAAGAAAGCATAAAGCCGAAGATTAGCACTGTCGGAAGCGGGGAGATTGAGTATCATGACCAGGTACTCATTATTACTTTCGTAGACGACGAGAAGACTCCGGCAAAAGCAACTTATTATGTCCCTTCTTGGGAAGACATCTTCGCTGAGGATTGGATTGTTCACATCTCTCTCGAAAGCTACATAAAGTGCTTGGCCGAAGATGCTGACGAGACTGCTCTGCTTCACGATGAACTTCTTGACTTCACAAAGACAGGAATCTACGAACGTAACGTTTCTGCCGAGAAGAAGGCAGTAATCCAAAAGGAGATTGCAGCTTTAGCAACGCTGCATGAAGTGCTTGTCGAAAGATACAACTTAGAGCAGAAAGAGAAATATAAGTAAATGGTAGCACGTTAAGAATGAAACTTTATGTATAGCTACATACGGCTAATGAAATTACGCTTTTAATCAAGTAGCTGCATTGGATTACAAGCTATTACAGCTTCATAAAGTTTTGAAAACTTGTTATTTATGTGCATAAAATTTTGTAAAAATGGCAGTTTTCAAGCATATCAAATCCGGCAAGCTATATAGAAAGCTTTCTGACAAGTTCATGTTCAAAGAGAATGGAATTTGGAAGAAAGCTTTAGTGCTTTACGAAGCACTGTATCAGAATCAAGATAGCAAGTACTTCTCCAGGACAAAGGAAGACTTCGAGGAACACTTTGTCGAAGTGCCGGAGACTGAGTTTTCACGCAAAGACGAGTTCGAGAAAAGGCTCGACTTGCTGATAGAGGACTTTCCAGAGTTACCTTACGTTGAACTCTCGGACAGCTTGCAGTATTATGCGGATATGCTGCAACGAAAATACAACGAAGAAAATAAATGATATGGCAAAGACAATAAAGATAACTTTATATACTCCTAAGGAACTATGGAGTATGTTCTGAACTAAATTTTTCTGGCCGCGCAGAAAGGCGTGTGCAGAATGGGTCGACATTACACAAATCTTATTAGAAAGAGATATAATTTCTGACATCATCGTAGGCAAGTACTACAATCAAGGTCTTATCAAAGAAAAAGTAGTTGAGGATTTAGAAATTGATGTAAGAAAAGCAATTGAAGAATGCTGAAAGAAGACAAAGAAAGTAATAGTAACACCTTATTGGACAGACGAAATTAGCGAAATATCCAAATACTAAGCATATGCAAAGAATGCAAGAATACATAAACAATCATGTAGAAGCATAAATAACTATGGCAAAGACAGATTTTCAATATTGCAAAGGTCAGCACTGCAAGTGTAAAAGCATATGTAAGCGTTATGTTGTTGGCCTCGAAGCTGTTAATGAGACTGACAAGATACATAGTTGGATAGATAGTTGTGGAAATGCAAATCTCTTTATAAGAATCGACAATGTTTAATAAATTCAGCAGCTTATGATAAGGATTAAACCAAACGATTATGTTCAGCCGACAGAGGTTAGAGAAGATGTTGTGCAGAAAATCTGTGACGTTCTTATAACTTATCTCGATGTGAATCGTGCTTTGACAATCAGAGCAAAGCATCCGATTTTATACTTGGCAAAGTACGAAGGAAAGTATGAAACAGTGGAAAAGTTTGCGCTGACAAGCGGTACAATGAATCAAGCTTATGTCTACACACAAGTTCATTCTTGCGAAATGAACAAGGCTTTTGAAACATTACAGGATGCAGGTTATTACATCTATCTTGAAAGAGACAAGAAAACAAAGATATCTGAGTACAAGTTCTCTAAGAAGCCAGTATTGGACGGAAACAAAGCGAAGAATTTAGAGTTTGATATGTTCATCGACTAATTATGGCTTTAGAAACAGAGTTTCTAAACTATCGATTATATTTGAAACATACGGCAAAATAGTTCGGAGGAAGTAAATCTCGAATAGTATCGGCATAAAAGAGTCCAAATAACAGTACCACAATTACGATTAAATTGCACATAATGGATTATAGCAGTTACATCAAAGAAGCATTCGACATCGCAAAAGACCACGGTTTTCACGATGTCGAATTGCCAGTTAATCACTCTATCATGCTAATCATTACGGAAATATCCGAAATGGTTGAAGCCGATAGAAAGAACAAGCGCTGCCAGCTCGACAACTTCGGCAAAGCATGTATTGGCATGAACTTAGACAGCGGTTTCGTCACGAAGTTCGAGAATCAAGTCAAGGACAATCTAGAGGATGAAATGGCAGATGCCTGCATAAGAATATTCGACCTTGCTGGCACTTTTGGATGGAAGCTATCTGATGCTAAGAGCGAAGAAGTAGGCTACAGAGCGTATTGTTTCATTTCTCAAAGAAAGTTCACTGAGATTGCATACACACTTTGCAATATACTGACCTCAAACGGACCTGGCAGGCATAATGAACAGAAATGCATATCTGCACTTTCGTTTATAGAAAGTTGGGCTAAAGACTTGCACATCGACATTGCTTGGCATATCGAACAAAAGATGGCCTACAATAAGACAAGAGTACGACTTCACGGCAAACAATATTAGCTTATGACGAATTGGCTAAGCCGCATTCAGCACCACTTGCATATAACGAAGTTTCGATTCATCTTTAGGTTGTGCATATTGAAAAAATTTTGCCCACGTTTTATAACTTACAGAAATTTTGAAAATAACTTTTTAATTTTTGAACAAATGAATAAGACAGACATTCAGAATCTTTTGCAGGTTCCTGCAGAACAGAAAGAAATAATTTTTGCAGTTCTCGATTGTGCAGAGCATGGTTCAGTTGAGCGAGTATCCATCAAAGACAAGAACGACGAGGCTGACGAAGCTGAGCAGAAGGCAAATGCTGACAAGAAGTTTGTTAGCATCTTCATCGGTGCTTCTGGCTTCAACAAGCTCGAGAAGGCTGTCGTAGTTGCTCCGGAAGGAACTAGCTTCGACACATTCTCAGACCCTGAGGACGGCACAAGCTATGTAAGAGTTTCTTTCTATATCTAATCATCTGTTTGCAAAAAACTAATTTGGGTAGGTGGGCGTTCCGGCAACGGCGCCCATTTTTAGATTAAACGATGAAGAAGATAACTTTCACAATTCCAATGTTCTACTTCGACGTGACTTTATTGCAGGTCGAATCAAAGGACGATGTGAAGCAAGTAGAGAAGGCTTGTCTCAACTTCGATATGGAACCCGAAGATGTAGAAGCAGTTATCGACAAAGTTGAGCGCGACTGCACAGACGGAGGCGATACATTCAGAAACTTCCGCTTCAAGAAGTTCTTGGTTATCTTCTATCGAATGACTTCTTGCAAGATGCGAGAGAATATCTGGTCGCACGAAAAACGACATATCGAAGATAGAATTTTGCAGTTCTTGAATATAGACGACGTAGAGACAGCTGCAATCATCGCAGGTTATCTCGGAGAACAATTACACGACTTCCGCTTAATGCAAAGACCATGACTATAATCGCAGAAATAATCGCTTGGTTGGCTACGTTCTTTCGTGGCGCAGGTATGCTTGCAAAGAAAGCAAATACCGTAAAGTATCTTGTCAGTGTCGGAAATCTATTTTGGATGATTAACGGCATAATGACAAAGAATGTTCCACTTGTTGTCAGTAATGGCTTCTGCCTCGCAGTTATGCTGTTTCAAATCGTTAAAGCAGATATAGACAGAAGAGCATGAAGTACGTTATCCTCAGAGAAAAGGAGGTTCTGCATCCTATCTTGTTCGCTGACCACACAACACATTCGCAGATAAAAGTAGAAGGCGCGGAGCCAATATCTGCAGGATTTGTTATGCTGGAAAAGACAGGCAACATCAAGTGTTATGGAAAGTCTGATTCATTAAACTTAACTCCAGGTGTGAATGACGAGGCAATCATATTAAGCTGGTTGAAGAACTGCGGCATTTACGCCTTCTTATCTTTCGACTAATTATGTGGTTCAAGATTCTTACAGGAAAGGAATACAAGCAGTATAAGGCAGACAAGGCGCGAATGACGCTCGACCAAAATACTATTGCTGGGTACAAATGCAAGATTGCCAACTTAGAGCGTTCTTTGGCTTTAGCCAATGAGCAGTCAGCAAAGTTATTGCGACAAAAGAGTCACTTCGAGAAAATCAAGTACGAAGTCGAGTTAGACACTCGCGAGGCTCAAAAGAAGATACTCCAGTTATCTAAGCAGCTTTGCCACGTCGAGGCTGAATTGGAACGTGTAACTAATCAAAGAATAAAATGAAAATACAAGTAACTCAAATGGTAGGATGGGATTGGTGCAAACGGCTCTTGCTCCGAACACAGAACAAGAAGCCAAAGACACCGATGCCTACAAAGGAGCAGAAGCTCCAGTGGCTAATGGCAGAGCACTCGCCAATCAAAGTAGTGCAGTGGTGCATAGACATCGACGACCTTATGCAGTGGGTTGGAGTACATCTTATTCGCCATCCGTTCTTACTTCCGTTTATTTCTTCTCAAAGAAGCGACAAGACTTCTGACAAGGAGGCTGTGTTGTCGCTGATACGAAAGGAGATAATTGAATCTCCTGAGTTCAATGAAGAGAATTGGCGCAACTATCGCCTGCAAGGAAGCGAGAACAACCATTCATTCGTAGTAAATGCGCAGACACTAATTAACATGTCTAAGAAGCGTCTTTGCTCATGCGCTTCGAAAGAGACAAGGGCTGTGTGGACTGCTGTAAAGGCTTATATCGCTGAGCAAGACCCGGAAATGGCAGCAGTGATGGTTCCTACTTGCGTTTATCGTGGAGGATGCCCAGAAATGAAGTGCTGCGGATACGTCCTTACAGACGCTTACAAGAAGGCTCACGAAGCTTATTGGCATAATATAAAGCCAGCAGAAGAGAGATTGAAATGAGTTTCGTTCAAATTCGTAAACGGCATAAAGAAAATGGCAATTACTTCGGTGACTTAATAATAGACACCGAAGCAATTGCTTATATAGAAGGTCCTACAAATAATACGCAAGGCAAGAATTATGGCTGCATCTACTTAAAGAATGGAGAACGAGTAAAAGTCTACGAAAAAGAATACAAAGCACTAAAATCAGCATTGAATTATGTCGATAAAACAGATTGCAATACCAAAGAAGAAACGTCTAAAGCTTCAGCGTCCTCTGAACATTCTATCCCTCGATTTTGACTATTTCTTGAAGTTCGAGAACGATGATGCTTCAATACTTGCTGAGTTTCCGGATGGCACAGAAGCTTTCATGCCGTACAACGATGTTGTTTGGGCAATTCATCTTGCGCATAAAGAAATTGAGGATAAGATAAATACAGTAAAGTGCAACGAAGATGAACTTGCAAATGTTTCGGTTTTCTTGAATGGATGCAAGTCTGACATACCTGTAATGATTGCAAATTCACACGTCCATATACATGACTTCATTCTTCAGCACGCAAAGCCTGGACAGGAATTAAGAATACTCAACTTAGATTTCCACCACGATGCTTATCATACAGAGCAAGAACTGAACTGCGGTAATTGGGTGTTGGAGCTAAAAGACAGAATCGACAATCCTGTAGTCTATCAATGGGTCACTTCCGACAACGGATGGAACGCCTCAGAAGGAACAATTCCTAGTTTCGTTCAAGGAGCATATCGTTTCAAGACATTCAAAGACTATTTGTCTTGGAACAAAGAGTACAAGCCTGACTTAATCTTCTTATGCAGGAGCGATGTATGGGTTCCACCTCACTTGGATGGTTACTTCGATATACTGATGCGCTTTATGGCTTCACATTTCAGATACGTTACAGGAGAACAAAGAATAACAAAGCCACGTGACTTATCAGAAGAAATTGCTAAGCTGCGTGAGGCATATAACACTGTATTCAAATGGAAGTAATATATCATAATTGTACTTGGTGGTGGGGAGAAACAGTAAAAATCATCCTATCAAGCGGACAAGGCACAATAGAAGTGCAGATAGAGAAAGCAACTCCAAACACAGCCTACTTTAGAGGCTTGTCAGTTCTTCCGGAGAGCAGACGTCATCAACTTGGAACACAGCTTATTGCTTACGCTACAAAGGTAGCAATAGACAAAGGACTGAAGTTCTTGCAGCTAACCGCAGACAAGACTAATGAATGGCTCGTAAATTGGTACAAAAGACTCGGTTTTGAGATTTGGTCGGAGGAAGAGCACGAGTATGTAATGATAGCTCTATCCTCGGACGTCAAAAATTCGCTTGTGGGCTCGTTTCAAGTGCCAAATGTGTAATTTATTGTTTGGCTGAAGAAAATCGATTGTGGCGTACTTCTGTGCCCAAATTTGCCTATTGAAAAACTTTTAGGAACAAAGATATAAAAAGAAAACATAAAAATTTTTGGCATGAAAGAACATATACAAAAATTCTTTGCTTTCTTAGCGAAGATTGCTTTCGGAAGAAAGTATGATAAAAGACGCTACGAAATAGCCAAAGAGCTGTTCGTCACTTACAAAGAAATTACTTCCAAGGACGCTGCAAAGGCTGCAAATAACTTGGTAGAAGCACTAAAGGCTTATGCTTAAAGCATCGTTATTGCCAGAGTTCGGAACGCAAGACCCTGGACCTAATTACGAAAACTACTTCAAGTGGCTGAAAGAACGCTACAAGCTTGAAGTCGAGTTCGAGCAAGAAGGCAAGGCCAAAGTTCACGTAGAGGCTTATTGGAATCCAGGTTGGCGACTTTATGCGCTGAAGTTAGACTGTACTTGGCACAATAGCATCGCAATTACAATGGCAATAAGAGAACTAAATCGCTATATTACAAGAGAGTGGCCAGAAGAAAATAAGTTGTTCGAAGAATTCTATGCGTAGAGTATTCAAATATCAATTATATAACCCAACATCTGTATTGGGTTTGTCAAAGTCAGCAATTATACGTAAAGTTGCATTGCAGTACGGATATCCTACAGTATGGGCTGAGGTCGATGAAGCAGAAGAAAAGAGGCTGTACGAAGTACGCTCTTTCTGCACAGGAGAAGCTTTGCCGGAAGACATCGACACTTATTCATTCCTTGACACTGTCTTGTGTAGTGACGGTGCCATCTTCTTACACTTCTATGGTAAATGGCTGAATCAATGAACGTACTTTCGATAGAGCAAATGAAGGAATTGCAGACATTATGCTGCAATGTAAAGAAAGCAAGCAGAGCTTATCTCGTTAAAGAAATAAACAACAGATTTGACGAGAAAACGCATAGTGCTTGGGCAGAGTTTACATACTACGAAGAAACTGCTCCAGTCGATAAGCTTTCTACAGGCTATTTAGCAACTCGTTTTGGCAAAGCTCTAATCTACACTTTCACTACGGAAGACATCATCGACTTATTCAAAGCAGTCACGACAAAGAGCTTCGTTCTTAATGGACGCCATTATTACACTGCAGACGATAGTGCAAATCATCATTCCCAGTCAAGCGTTTCTTTTCTAGATGCTCTATTCAAGTTACTGAAAACAGCACTCAAAGATAAGTACAATAAGACTTTAATCGAAGAAGCACATGGATAAGTTACCGATACGACCAGAAGCTGAGATACAGCAAGTGTTCGATTCTCTAAAGACAAAGACAGAAAGCCCTGACTTAATGACTTTAGAGAACATCGACATCCGCCTTGCTTATCTATGCATCATGTATGCAATCTCAAACAAAATCGAAAGCTTTTATTCTAAGAAACTAAAACTACCTCCAGGAATACAGAGCAGAGCAATCGTTCTTCTTTATTTTGAATGGCTGCACTGTGAAAGAGACTTGGAGGACTTCTTTATCATACCATACAAAACAATAGGAAATGAAAATTTACAGAGTCAATGAGCCTGTCGAAGAAAGGCCGGACGAAGAGCTTTCTTTAGAGGAAGCAAATGACATTATAGGTGGCATGGTTGAAGCATTATCCCTGAGACATGGCTTACTTGCTTTAATGGACGAAGAAAGCGTAATAAAGCAGCTTCCTTTCAATCAAGAAGCAACCGACGAAGTCGATAGACTAACCGCACCGCAGATATTGCACAGGCTTTACGGAACAATAATCATTATAAGACAAAAAGATTTCGGTTACGATGCATAAGCTAGAAGACAACATATTTGAAATAGAGCTCGACATCTACAACATAGATATAGTCGTAGCTGTCGGTGCTCCGGCATTCAACCGCCTGAACGAACTTTATACTCCAATCGATGAAAAATACGAATGTCTTGAAGAGCCGACTGCAAATACTCCTGCTTGCACTTGGGGACGAATGAAAGACAGTGTTGGGAATGCAGCTATCTTAGTCTGGTTCCAAAACGCATATGCTCTGCAAAGACAATATTATTCCTCTCGCGAAGCCTCACACGCAGCAATGTACGTTTGGCAGCATATCGATGCAAATGTCGATTTAGGCAACCAGGAGCCTTTCGCTTATCTCGTTGGCTATATAAATGAAAAGTTCTCAGATATATTCGAAGAAAACTACAAGTCGCATTAGCGAGTATACAGTAAGAAAGCATATCGAAAAGCAAAAATCGAATTAAAATGTTAAGAGCTATCAAATATGAGTTAAATCCTACAAGCGTACAAAAGACGCTTATCAAGCAAACTTGCGGCTGCTGCCGAAAGGTATATAACATTTTGCTTGACAGGAAGATTAAGGCTTATAAAGAAGATAGCAAAACACTTTCTTGTGCAGAACTTATGCGCGAACTTACAAAGTTAAAAGAGCAATTCCCTTATCTTAAAGAAGTTTCAAGTGTTGCTCTGCAGCAAGCTGTTAATAATCTAGACACAGCTTATAAGAGTTTCTTTAGAAAGAAAGGGTCTGGCTTTCCTAAGTTCAAGAAGAAGGGAATTAAAGACAGCTATAGGATAGTTCAGCCAGGAAATATCGATTTTACAAATTGGACTGCTCATATAGCAAAGATAGGGAAAGTACGAATATTCAAAGGAAGAAACAAAGAGATAAATGGAAAAATCAAGTCATTCACCACAACACATACGAGTACAGATAGGTACTTCATTTCTGTGTTGTACGAAACTTCTGACAAGCCAAAGCTTATGAATAATAAAGCCGTAGGCATAGATGTCGGAGTCAAGGACTTTGCTGTTCTCAGTGATGGAAAAGTATTCGAAAGCCAAGAATACTTGAAGCACAATCTTCGGAAATTGAGGATATTGCAAAGGACTGCATCGCGCAGATACAAGAAAGGATTAAAAAGAGAAGAGCAATCTAACAATTGGAAGAAAGCAATTTTCCGTATCAATAAATTGCATGAGCGCATTTCATTTCAGAGGAACGATTTCTTACATAAACTTAGCAATTTGGTCGCATCAAATTACTCAGTTGTATGTGTAGAAACTTTGGGGGTAAAGAGTATGATGAAGAATCACCATCTTGCACGTTCGATAGCTGATGTGTCTTGGGCAAAGTTTATTGAGCTGCTAGAGTATAAGTGCGACAAACTTATAAAAGTAGATAGGTGGTTTGCAAGCAGCCAAACCTGTTATGATTGCTGTTATGTAAATAAAGCAACAAAGAATCTCCGTGTTCGCAAGTGGACTTGTCCTAATTGTGGCGCTCATCATGATAGAGATTTGAATGCTGCTAAGAACATATTAAGGGAAGGGCTATCCCTTTGTGGGCTTAAAGTAGATGGTTGCATCAAGCTTGCCACAGAACCTCACCTGCTTTAGCGGTGGGCATAGTCAGAAATAATGAAACAACTCAAAGAAAAGTGGTATAACTTTAGACAAAAGCACGGAAAGACGGCTTTGATAATAGCAATAGCGTTGTTTATGCTGCACATTCTTTGGCACGTTCTAACCGGAGGTTTAATAATCGCAGTCGCATTAAAACTATTTCAAAATGGATAAGGATTTCAAAAAGCAGTTGGACGAAGCAACGAAGTTAGGAGCAAAAGACGGTCGAATCAAGCTCGAAAAGCCAACCCTGTATATTGTCGACACAACCATGGCAGAGCCGGTGCTGCTTGGTTATGTCGTTTCTGCAATGAAGGCTGAAAAGTTCGACCAAAACCAAATCGAGGCTTTTACGACTTCGGTTATTGCAGACCCTGGTGACAAAATTCACTCTCCGAAGCTCGTCGGCAAAGAAGAGCTTGTCGCTAAGGCCCGTATGCAAATACATCTCTGCAACGAACACCTTCTTGGCAGGATTCCACAAGAAATAAAAGACAAATACAACTTGTAGTTATGCAACTATCAGAACACTTTTCACTTCGGGAACTGACAGTGTCTGCAGCAGCGAAAAGACGCGGACTTGACAATACTCCGAATAGCGAGGCTTTAGCAAATCTAAAGAACCTCGCAACTTTCGTATTAGAGCCTTTGCGCAAATTATACGGGAAGCCAATCATCGTTACATCCGGTTATCGCAGCCAGGCAGTCAATAAAGTCGTCGGTGGTGCTGTCCATTCACAGCATACTCAAGGCAAGGCTGCTGACATCAAGTGCCAAGCTGACACAAGAGAAGGAAATAAAGAGCTTTTCGATGCAATCATCAAAAGCGGACTTCCATTCGACCAGGTCATCAACGAATACAACTATGATTGGATTCACGTTTCATACAATCCGATGTATCAGCGCGGACAAATCATGAAGTGCGAGAGAAAGAACTGTCGAGCTGTCTATACAGACATCGGCAATACTTATATGCTTGACGGTAGAACAGCTAAATCATACGTTAAGACATGAAACTAACATTCAACTTCAAAAAGCGGATATGCATCATTATATCCGTTGTCGCTTTACTTGTGACTGTGTACTTTGCAGGTTTACACAAAGCATATAATCAACTTGAGCGTCTTGAGCAGAACCAGGAGTTGCTGCTCGCAAAGAACGAGAGTCTTAGAATTGATTCAGCAAAGCACATGTCTGAGATAAAGACTTTGAACTTGACTGCTGACGAGTTCAAGAAAGCCAATACTTATCTTTCTAACAAAGTTGCAGAACTCGAAATATCGAACAAAAGACTGCGTAGCGCCTCAGTCGCATCTTACAAAGTCGTTACAAAGATAGAGACAAAAGTCAAGGATTCGCTTATCTTCGTTCACGACACAATTCCTACGTTTGCCAGAATGTTTGATTACACTGATGCTTACACAGACGTAAAAGGCTATGTCACAACTGAAGATGCTGTGCTCAACATCCATACACGTGACACGATTACGCACATCATGTCATACAAGCCGAAACGCTATTTCTTCGGGCTTATCAAGTGTGGCAAAAAGTACGTAAAGAGCACGTTCGCCAATGCAAATCCAAACGCAACAATAGTCGTTCAAGAAGCTGTCGAGATTACAGACAAGCAGAATAAGCACGTAAACGGCTGCCCATAAAAATTCGATTTTGAGCACAGCCAAAAATCGGCAAGGTTATTCATTACCAAAGAACTTTTGTGGCTGTGGTGACGACGAAAACAGGCAAAATTGCCTATTGTGTGACGTAATTTTAATAACGAAATGGAAGTAATTCAATCATTTCAGATAGACCATACTTGCTTGAAGCACGGAATCTATGTCTCACGACAAGACAATGGCTTCATCACTTTTGATTTGCGCTTTACAGAGCCGAACAAAGAGCCTGCAATGCACCCAAACGCAGTGCATACGTTAGAGCATCTTGGCGCAACTTATTTCCGCAATAGCGACATCAAAGATAGCGTTGTTTACTTCGGGCCAATGGGATGCTTGACAGGTTTCTATCTAATTCTGTCCGGAGAGCACACAATAGATGAAGTTCTCGACTTTACAGAAGATTGCTTAGACTTCATCATCAACTTTGAAGGAGAGGTTCCTGGAGCAAAGCCAGAAATGTGCGGCAACTACTTACTTCACGATTTACCAACAGCCAAACTTTATGCAAAGAAATATTTGAAGGCTTTAGAGGAAGATTTCAACTGCGAATATGTACGTTTGGAAAGAAAGGCCTACGATGGAAAAGTATTCCATGACGCTTGAGGCTATTATAAAATAAAAACGTACAAATGGAAGTAGAATCTTTAATCAAGAGTATATCTGAGTTCGGTATACTCGTCGTTATTGCCGCAGTGTATCTAATCCAGAACTTTCGGGATAACTCTTCTTTGAAGGAAGACATTGCTGAGTTGAAATCGCTGCTTAGTAAGCTCACAAATGACTCTTTGGAAGCAAACCACAACACATTGCACTCTTATGAGCTGCAGGAGTACATTGGAATGTTCACAAAGGCCATGAAGTGCGACTTAGTGACGGAAGCCCTTATCGTGATTTACAACAATAATATACACGCGGACGAAGAGGCTGTCAAAAGGAACTTCAAGTTAAAAACAAAGGTTATTCTTGACAAGAATACAGACTTCTTAGAAGGAAAGACTTGTAACGGACACTCGCTTTTAGACATAGCAAATACGTTGAATCTTGACGAGCTTTCCGACGTTTGCATCACTTACATATTCACAGAACAGAAAGACAGAAATGTTATTAACTTAGTACGTCAGTTAGATACACTTCTTGGTGCTTTCAAAGCCCAACTTTAGTGGATGCTGCCATCATCGAAGGAGCCTCTGCGAGCAAGTCTTTGCAGCGGCTTTTCCATCTTAGCAATAGTCCGTAACTTGAAAATTTTAGCACTTTTATGTTATAACTTTTGTAAAAATTTTAGTTAAAATGAGAATTTTACTTGTCACTGCTTCTGTATTGGAGACTGAAGGCTTCAAGTTTGACACAGGTTTTGAAATAGACCACATAATTACGGGTGTTGGCAAGCTTGCAGCATATTCTGCTGTTCGTGCGGCACTCCGCAGAACTTATATAGACGTAATCATAAATGCAGGCACTTGCGGTTCTACGAAGTTCGATAAAGGCACAGTTCTTCGCCCAAGTTTTCTTAGTCAGGCAGACTTAGCATCGTGTCCAGGCATAACAACAGAGCCTTACAAGATAAACGGAGGCACACAAGGCATTTCTTGCGGCACTGCCGATGTCTTCTACATCAACAGAGGCGAGTTCGACGAATACGACTGTCACGACATGGAAGCTTATGCAGTCCAATATGCTACTTTCGGCATGAACATAGAAACTTCATACATTAAAATAGTGTCTGATAACTGCAATGGAACAATGCATGATTGGGAGAAAGAACTTCCAAAGCTCAGACAGAAGCTTGCTGATGAAATTAAAAACGAAATACGAAGGTTTATTCCTCAATACAAATATGAAAGAATACAAGCAGAAAGGAAATGATTGCCTAAGGACTTGCATTGCTTGCCTTATTGAAGTCGAACCGGAAGAAATAGTAGACTTCAAGGAACTGTTCTTTGCAGGCGAGTTCAACGGAGTTCCGAAATGGCATATTGAGTTAGAGAAGTGGCTCAACGAAAGAGGTCTGACACGCAGACTTGCGACGAAAGAAGAAATCGAATCAAATGAGCCGCTTATCGCAATCGGTCTTGCAGCAGATACAGGCGTAATGCATGCAGAAATCTACTCAAATGGCAAGTTGCTGTACGACCCGTCCGGAATGAATAAAAAGTTATTAGATGTTCAAGCGTATCAAAAGATAGACAAATATGAACGAGCAGAATAATGGAAGAACCAGAGTCTATGAGAAAGTAGCTAAAGGCGACGAGAAGAAAGACTTGTATGCACAGTATGTGCTGATGCCTTTCACTACTCTCTATATGCAAAGCCCACATGCAAGGGAAAGAAAGAAGTATTGGGAAGAGCAAGGAATATCTGACCTTGGTGGTCGTAACGTAGACCCGCTTCGTGGCTTTAGAGTAGACGAGTCTACAAAAGACACACTTATCGCGTCTTCTTTCAATCCTGTACTTGCAGAGGTTGTGTATAAGTGGTTTGCTCCGGAAGGTGCTCTCGTTTTAGACCCATTTGCAGGTGGAATGACACGTGGAGCAATCGCAGCACGAATGGGCCTGCGTTATGTCGGATTCGATGTTCGCAAAGAACAAATAGATTCTAATTACGCAAAATTCGCAGAGTTTGAGAAGGAAGGAGATATTCGTCCTCGTTGGATATGTGCAGATTCTATGGAAGCAATGCCAAGTTTAGAGAATATACTCGGCGGCTTGAAGCCTAATTTCTTCTTTACATGCCCTCCGTATTGGAATCTTGAAGTTTACTCCAACCTTGAAGGCGATATTTCTAATCGCAAGACTTGGGAAGAGTTCTTGGCTGATTACAAGCAGATTATCTCAAGTGCCTTAGACCACATTGGAGAAGGTTGCTATGCAGCAATAGTTGTTGGCGATATTCGCAATCGCAAAGACGGCTTCATGCTCAACTTCGATGTTGAGACAATCAAGATATTCGAAGAAAGCGGATTTAAGCTAACGAATCGCTGCTCTGTCGGCAACCCTCCAGGACTGTCAACAATGAGAGTTGAGAACGCAATAAAGTTTAAGAAGTTAGTAAAGACCCACCAGGACTTACTTATCTTCCAAAGACCTTATTCGCTGAAGACAATCACTGAAATGCGCAGGACAATGACAGACGCGGAGATTGCAGAGAAGCTGCACATGTCGAAGCGCCATATCGAGAATTACTCACGCAGAGAAGGAAAAAAAGCTGTATGGCAAATAATCAACCACTGACTCTGAAGTACAGACCACAGTCCTTCAAAGACTTGGTCGGAAATGAGTTCACTAAGACCATCTTGTTGAACTCAATTAAGGAATGTAAGATACGTCACGGCTACTTCTTGGCAGGTGGCAAGGGTTCTGGTAAGACCACTTCGGCTCGAATACTTGCGAAAGCGTTGAATTGTACTAATCCACAGAACGGCGAGCCTTGTTGCGAATGTCAGTCATGTGTCGCAATAGAAGAAGGAAAGTCATTAGACTTAATAGAAATCGACGCTGCTTCGGAAAACTCAGTTTCTGCTATCCGCGCTTTAATAGCAAAACTTGATTATGCTCCGGCAATGTCTAAGCATAAGGTTGTAATACTCGACGAGTGTCACATGCTCACAGCTCAAGCTGCGAATGCGTTGCTGAAAACACTCGAAGAGCCACAACCTTATGTTGTTTTCATACTCTGCACTACAGACCCTCAGAAAGTAATCGAGACAATCAAGTCTCGTTGCTTATGCTTTCAATATCAAAGACTGACAACACAAGAAATTAGCGACCGTCTCGAATACATCTGTCAGCACGAAGGCATTAAGTATGAGAAGCAAGCCCTGAATGCAATAGCTAAGGCAGTAAATGGAGGTATGCGTGATGCTGTTACTCTTACAGACCAAGCTTCGCTGTTCAATAACGAAGTTACAGTAGATACAGTCTCACATATTCTTTCTACAATACCAACTTCTGAATTGCAACAGTTCTTCGCTTATATCCAAGATGAGGACGCTTCGATAAAGTGGCTTAACAAGCACCTAAGACGAAATTCACCGCAACAGGTTATTCAAGCAGTTTTAGACTTCATAAATCGTTTGCTTCAAGCAAAGTCGCAAGTCAAGACTCTTGATAAGAGTGTAGACGAGAATAAGCAAATAAGCGTGTTAGCAACAAATCTTTCATATCAGAAGCTTGCAGATTTTACAACTACTGCATTACGCACGCTACGCGAATTTAGAGAGTTCCAATTAACGGACAATTCTTTACTTCTTATGAAGATGTATCTACAATTCGTAGGAATAAGTAAAGGAGAAACTGTTAAGGCAACATCGTCTTCTTTGCTACAAACATTCACTCGAAATAAGTTCGAAATGACCACTGAATCAATGTTGCGTGCAAGATTTCCTAAGGTAACCCTATTTAGAGGAAATATCATTTTACCAACTTCTTAAAATTTTACAGAAATGAAAAAAGTAATGTTTTCAATTATGAAGTTCACGCTGCTTTTCGCGTTGATACTTCTCGTGTCTTCCTCTGTCGTGTTAGCTCAGACAACACAAGGAACTGTATCTGAACCAACAAGTTTCGATTTCTGGGCTTTCACAGGCACATTCGCTGGCTTCGCCGCTGGGGCAGTTGTACTGACAGAGCTTGTCAAGAAGCTTCTCGGAGCTATCTTCAAGACCATTCCATCGTGGCTGTCTATAGTCATTAGCTGGGTTCTTCCTATCGCTGCAAGCCTGCTGTTCCATGCACTCAACGCAGGCATCTTCGAAGGTCTGACGATTCCCAACACAATCGTCATCGGATTCGGAGCTGCTCTGTGCAGCAACGGTATCTTCGACTGTGCTTCCATCACCGGGCTGCTCGACCTTATTTATGGCAAGAAGACAGACAATTAACCACAATATTCACTTCTAAAAGAAAAGCAATGAAAAAGTTTATTCTAAGCTTCCTGCTTGCTTCTATTTGCTTGCTCGGATTTAGCAGCTGTAAGGGCTGGAAAGGAGAAACTCAGAATATTGATGACCAAGTGGTGACGTATCACGACTACGACGGCGTTGTGCAGGACTTCACCGCAATGACTGACCACATCCAGGCGCTGCATTGCCAGATGATGTTCAGCATCATTCAGAACCTGCAGGCTGAAGGGCACACAATTGTACCGGAAGGCCAGTATCAGTGGCGCAACAGCCTCGTTATTCTGAATGACACAGTTACTGCTGAGAACATCGACGACCTGCACATTGTAAGTATTCGTGACGTATTCTTCTATTTGGATAACCAGCGCGGACAACAGGTACAGTATATCACAGACCACGTAAAGTACGGCACACAAATTCCCTGGCCTATTAACGATGTATGGATTGAGGACAGAGACATGAGTAATGCACATATCAATATATCGGCAGAGGAAGCTCTCACACGACTGAAAGAATGGAACGGAATCCTGCCTAAAGACTGCAACTTCATCATACTGAGCCTACCTGTAGGACCTAAGGACTGCAACCCACAGTGGACTTTCGGTGATATAGGCGACACATTATTCATCGATGCAGTGACAGGAGAGATTCGAGACTACAATCCGTCTTTCGGTCCTACCAAGCAGCCAGACGAACTGGATTCTGAGGTGCCAATCGGTGAATGACCACAATCAGCAAATCTAATTAAGCCATTTGTCTAGAGCGGAGCAGGAATTAAGTTTCCTGCTCTGTCTTGTTTTCAAGAAAATTCGATTTTGAGCACGGATAGGTATGTCTTTAGGGTACAGTAAGGGTGGCAGGGAGAAAATCGATTGTGGCGCACTTGTGGCGGCTTTTTGTTCAATTTTTGGCTGTAACTTGTTATAACTTTTGAGGAAAAAATAAATTTTTGCAAAATGAAGAAAGAACTGACAGAACAGGAGGTTGTTGCAATCTTAGATAAGTACAGAGAGGACATGCACAACTTCAAAAGGTATTTGACTGTGCTCCTCGAATCAACTCCTGCCCACACAATCGTTGTGTTCGACAAAATATATGGAGAGGAATATAAGGAGGTAGAAACCCAACTCATCAATCCACACCAAGTATTTTCTGGCGCACCTGACGAGAATACAAATACATTCTTATCATTACTTTGGACACTCTACCAGGAGTACGTAGAATCCGGAATGCGCAATGTTGATGCAGTTCTTCCTGAGTTAGAGAAGCTTAATGCAATGGCACTTTCTTGGCGTGCTGCCCACAAAAATATACAGCCAGCAGAAGAGACACTAAATAAGCAGAAGGATTTCAAAGAAAGCTTCGCTACAGAAGCAATGGAAACTAACAACCCTGTCGTTCCAATAGACAAGTTTCCGGAATACTTCGAGAACTTATGTGAGAAATACGGCATGAGAGGCTTTGCAGTCTATGCAAAACTGAACGGCAACGAAATGGTTACGGCAGGCTATTCTGCATCGGAAGTGCTGAACGAGACAAGCTTGCAGTTCACTCAACTATTCGCTGCGCTTTGCGAGAATACAGTCATGGGTGATTGCCTGGCAACTGCTTTCGAAAGATTCTACAAGTTAATGCACAAGTACGAAGCAATGTGGCATTAGGCTATTTGTCAGTAACACCACTATTTAGAAACAAAAGAATATGATAAAAGTTACTGACAATCCAGCATTGGCAAAGCTATTCCCTGCCTATCTCACGAAAGGGAATCAGTGTTCGTGTCTCAACAATACTTGCAGCGAATGTGGTGAGAAGTTCCCGAAGGAGGCTGCTCCAGAGTTCATGCAGGAAGGAATCGTAGTGAAGTGCCCAAACTGCGGAGCATGGCGCAGACGTTGCGGAAGCATAGCAATGGCAAATAGCGATGTTTGCCGTAAGCACCTCGGACATCGTCAATACTCACTTTATACTAAGTTGGCTTCTCACATCGCAGATATTTCTATTGACGAGCTTCTTGCGCTTGATACAGACCAGTGGGATTTGACTACTGAGTTCAATCTTGCAAAAGTCGCTTTGTCTGCACAGCTCGAGCAAGGAAAGATTACATCTGAACAACTACTCGACAACTTGCAGAAGTTCTTCAAGATTGCAGAATTAAAGAAGAAGATAGAATCTGGCGAGACACTGCAGATTAAGTACGACGATGAAACGTATCAGCAGCTGCGAGCTAAGTGGAGAAAGATGCTATTCACGCTAGAAGGCATTATGCAAGAAGAGTTGTCCATTCATCCTGGGTTCGAGTCTAAGGAGAAACGTACAGAGTTCATAAGGACTTGTTTCTCCAGATTGAAGAAGCAAACAGAGCTTCCTGCGAGTGACTCTTCCGGAACGATTATCCCATCAAGGATGCTTTAGTAACTACAATTTTAAGTGCTTGCTCATTAGGAACAAGCACTTAATGTTTTATCGAATCAAAGTATGCCAAGCGTAAAAGCAAAGTCACAAGCAATGGACGATTTGTTTGACGACTTTTTGGGAGAGTATCTCGAAGAGTCGCAAACATTTTCCGTATTAGACGCTGAAAGCTGGGAGGACAACGAGTTTCCTGTTCCTGTTCGGGAATTTATAGATAGCAAAGACTACTTGAATATGGGCGATGAAATATATCCACAAATCAAGGAGTTGCTTTCTGATGTCACAAGTTCTCGAGATTACAGAACGTGCTACCTCGAAATTGGACGAGATAGTGGAAAGTCAGTGTTCTGCTCTCTATTGTTAGTGTATAGAACTTATCTACTGTGCAGGTTGAAGAATCCGCAGAAGACCTTCAAATTGCAGCAAGACACAGAACTTTATAACGTAAACGTAAGCACCAGCGGAGACCAGGCAAAGAACGTAATCTTCGCAGCTGCGTCAAGCTACGTGTCTCACTGCCCTGCAATGAGCAAGTACATCAAGAAAGTAAAGGTCGAGGAAATAGAGTTCAATAAAAGAATACATTTGGCTTGTGCAAGTTCTGCTGTCGCATCCAACTTGGGTTATGCAATGTTCACAGCAATATGCGACGAGAGCAACTTTATGAAGAACTCAAACGGTTCTAACAACATAGATGATATGACTGCTGCTTTGGAAGGTGGTCTGATTCGTTGCCCGGACGACTATCTGCTGTGCCAGGTTTCTTCAGCAGCAGGGCCTTTCGCTTTCTTGGAAGAAAACATTAAGATTATGCAGGCACATTCTACATTCCAAGACCTTACAGATTATCAAACAAGCGTTAGAGCAAAAGAAATGAATTAAGATATGGAACGTAAGGACTTTGCTGCAAAATACCCGAAGCTGTGGAATCAGCTATACAATATGCCGATGGAGAAGGGAAGGACTGACAAGGCTTTCTATGCTAAGGCTCCGACTTTCTTAATGAATCCTAAGAATACTTTGGACTCTTTCTTAGACTTGTTCGACAACGACCGTAAGAGACCAAAAGCATTGCGTGACTACGCGAATATTACTGATTCGAGCATCGAAGCATTCTTCCCGAATGGCGCTTTAATAAAGAGAAACGCAAATCCGAACAACTTATGTCCTATCGAAACAGGATATAGGCTTGCCGATTGGTGGCATCCAGATGAATACCTGCATTACATTGGCATGGACTTATCTGTTAGCAAAGACGGTCTTGGAATGGCTTCCGTACACCAGGAGCCGAGAGGTGGCGCTATATCAACACCACTTTATGTCGTAGACTTTGTTTTGTTGTTCAATCCTGTTGAAGATAACATCGATTACGAATTGCCAAGAAACATCATTCGAGCAATGAAGAGAAGAGGCTTCAAAATAGGTTGTGTAGGATATGACCAGTTCCAGAGTTTCGACATGGGCAAGATATTAGAGAAAGAAGGCTTCGAATGTAAACAGGTTTCGTTTCACGAGAATCTTAGTGGAGCAACTTTCGTAAGAGACCTTGTATATGACAATTCAATAGACTACCCAGACGACTATGAGCTGATAGGTGAAATGACTGAATTGTGCCTCATCAACTCCGGAAGACGTGTAGAGCACATGGGAGGACACGCTGCAAAGCAGACAGGTGTAGGTAAGTTTAATCGAAAAGACGTATGGGACGCCTTAGTCAACGCTTGCGCTTTATGCGCCTCTGACAAAAGGGTACGTTTCATTAGAGAGTCTCTGCAAGCTTGAGGCTATTTATAGACAAGTTTAATCAAAAATAAAGTAAACATGTATTGTGATTGCGCACCGTGCCCTCCTTTCCACAGCATGAAGAAAGAAGGCAATAAGCTGATATTGGACGATAACTTAGTTTATGTCAAGGTAACAAAAGAGTTCGGTGAAGAGCTCGAAAAGCAGATGAAGCTCGGCAACGTGTGGGAAAGCATCTTCATGTTCGATGATGAATACTACATGCCTGAGAAGAAGTACGAAGTCTACAAGGCACTTTCTAAAGTATTGAAGCGATAATGGACAAGCAGACAAAAGATTTCTTAGAGAAGCTCAAAAGACGTGGCTTCAAGCAGGACTTGGAATTGATAAGCCTCTGCCGCACATCTTATGCAGGCGGCTCAGCTTATATCAATTCCGGCAACCTGTTTACCCATGCAAGAGAGCGTGCTGAGGAGTACAGAGACCGCTTGCAGCGAGCATATTACTTGAACTACTGCTCACCAATCATCGACACCTATTCGTTCTTCCTTTACAAAGCACCTGTTATTCGAAATACGGCTGACCAGAATATTCGTCTCCTCACTTTCTTAGCTGACTGTGATAGGAAGATGAAGAGCTTTGATGATTTTCTGAAAGACACTTGTCTTGATGTGCTGACCGTAGGACGTGCTTTCATTGCAGTCGATGTTCCAGATGTAGAGACAATGACGCTGCTCGAAGACTTCGAGAACAAGAAGCGCCCTTATCTTTACAGAATCAACACTGAGGACGTTTTGGACTTCGAGGAAGACGACAATGGCTTGGTGTGGATAAAGTATTTGGAGACACGTCCTGTTAAGAACGGAAACCCATTCTACGACGGGGAAGGCGAAACGCAAGTTATCGTCATATGGTATCGTGGTAAGTACGAAGTCTATGAGCAGGAGAAAGGCACTCTTATCGAATCGAAGGAATTGGAGATAGACTTCGTTCCTATTGTGAAGTTAGAAATGCCAGGTGGCAAGTCAATGATTGCTGACATTGCCAGAGTGAATCGTGCCATCTTCAATTGGGGCTCACTACTCGATGAAATTCTGTATCGCCAGACTTTCTCTTGGCTCTGTGTTCCTGGAGACAAGAATGAGTCTCTTGCGGAGAAGAAGATTGGAACGGCCTGGGCTTTCACTTATGACCCGGATTCAAAGCACGTTCCGCAGTTCGTCGCTCCAGACCCGAATCAAGCAGAGACGTACGAGAAGCGCATCAAGAATGGCGTGACAGAAATATACCGCATAGCAAATCTTGATTACTCGCAGGCAACTCAGCCACAGTCCGGAGTCAGCAAAGCTTATGACTTGCTCTCAATCTCAAAGACGCTTATTGCTCTCGCAAAGACAATGGCAGGCGGAGAGAAGCAAATCTTCAAGTATGTTGCTAAGTATTACGGACAGGACATCAATCCGAGTGATTCGAAGTTAGAGTCTGACTTTGATGTTTATATCGAGTATCCTTCCGACTTCTCATATACTGCTGTTGCTGAACGCTTGCAGCGTTACTACGAAGCTCTTACGACTGAGTTCTCTGCTAAGTTCAAGAAGCTCGCTGCAATGCAGATTGTCAATACACTGTTCCCTGCTCTGCCAGAGAAGACGAAGGAAGTTATCAAGTCTGAAATAGAGAGTTTCTACGACGAGCAGCAAATAGTCAACGATTCAAACGTTCTCTCTTCGTTAGGCTTCAACGCTGACGAATACGACGCGGCAGGAGGTGGTGAGCCGATACAACAGGAAGCTGATACGAAGCAAACTGAAGAATCTCTTAGCAAGTAACGATTATGGGACTGAAACGACAAATGCCAGCTACTTGGCTCGCAAAGCAAAGAGCAAGATGGAATCGCGGCGGTGAAGGTGCTGCTCCTTCGAAGCAAGAAGCAAAACACGCTGCTGAGAAGAAAGGTTCTGTCACACGTAAGCCTGGTGAGGTAACTATCGATAAAGCACGTGCAAGGGCATTGAAGCAAATCATTGCACTCCGGCGGGCAAAAGTCAAGGATTATCTGACATCTGAGACTAACGACAAAGGCGTCGACCTTAAAGGAGAGGCTAAAGATAGAATCAAGCCAAATCGTTCAAGGGCTACAGGTGCTCGTTCAATTCGTAACCAAGATAATTCAATAACTGCACGTTCATTAGCAATAGGTGTCGGAGCAAGGCAGAAGTATGCAGCCAATATGGGTACTCCAAAGAAAGGCCAGCAGTTTGTCAAGAATGACACAGGTCGTAATGTACACAGTTTAGCGTTTAAGTCACTAAAGAGTAAGAAGAAAAAGAAATAAAAACGTTCATGCTTACCGAGTTTTTATTTTCTTGGGGCTGTCTGCAAAGGCAGCTCCTTTCTTTTTCAAGTACGTTTATTACTTGCGCGTAAATATGTTTAGAGTCTGTCCTATTTATCTTTAGTTATCTCAATGTTGGGATTTCGGCGATAAAAACAAAGGTAATATGAACAAAAAATCAACAACTGTCTCAGCTTTCTTGGCTTATGAAAAGGCTAAAGAGCTTTATCTGAAGGCATACGATGGCGAAGGACAGGGCGACGGCGACGGCCAGAAAACGGGCGACGGTGAGACTGAGTTCTCCGAGGATTCAATTCCTGAAAATCTCAGAGAGTCTTTCACAAAGTTCAAGCAGACCTTGATTGACAAGGGAGTCAACATCGGAACTGCTCGCTCAAGAGAGAGCTTCGAGAAGGGAAGAAACAAGCGAATCGAAAAGTTCTTGGAGGAAGAGGGTTATACTCTCTCCGACTTAAAGGACATGAAAAAGTATCTCAACCAGAAAGATGCCATGAATGAAATCCTGGCCGCTTATGAGGTTGAGGACTTCGGTGAGGTTGCAAAGCTCGTCAAGCAAGCACTTCAAGACGACGGTAACGGTGGTGGTGAAGGCGAAGGCAACAAGCCTGCACAGGTCAACATCGAGGACAACGAAGAGTACAAGAAGCTCAAGAAGGCAAATGCCGACTTCCAGGCACAGATTGACTCTCTCCGCAAGTCTCTCGAAGACCAGAAGTCGGAAACTAAGAAGCACGAAACTGCTCTTACCGACTACATTTCAAAGCACACTATAGACAACGCGATTGTCAACGCTGCTAAGGAAGCTGGTGCTTACGACCCAGAAGACCTCCTTTATCGTTTGAGAAAGTCTGTAGAGCTCGTGAAGAGTGAGGACAGAGAAGACTTCATCCCAGTTGTAGTGGACAGTAAGGGCACAAGGCGGTATGATTCGAATGGAGACCCGGTCACTATCGCAACCCTCGTCAACGAGTTCTTGGAGAAGCGACCTCACCTCAAAAAGTCAGAAGTGAAATCTGGTCCTGGCTCCTCAACCACGACAACCCAGCCAAAACCGCAGGGTCAGTCCACAGGCAAGTTCACCAGGGAACAGCTTCGTGACCCGAAGTTCTTCCAGGAGCACTATAAGGAGATTATGGACGAGGTTCGCAATGGTCGAATCAAACTTTAATCGTAAACAGCAATGAAAAAGTATTTCAACTCTCTGGCACTGTATCTCGTAGCATTCGACGGCGCTACCAACCCCGACAGTAACTTCGGTTTGACACCAGCAATGGTGGACGAGGCTATCCCTGAGTTTTGGGCAAACGTCGCTCTCGGTGCTCTTCGTGCCAACTGCGTCATGGCTTCGTTGGTGAACCGTGACTATAGTAACGAGATTGCAACTCATGGCGATGCTGTAAACATCGTTCGTCGTGGCGCTCTCACAGTGAACGACAAGACTCCTGGAAAGACCATCACTATCCAGAATCCTAACAACACCAAGCAGGTGGTTATTCTCGACAAGCACAAGGAGATTTCTTGGCTGATTGAGGACGTGACCTCTGTCAAGGCCATCAGTGATGCCATCAATTACGTTACTGACGCTGCTATCGCTATTGCAGAGCAGATTGACCTCGACATCCTGGTTTGTGCAATCCACAAGATTAAGGGTGCTTCCGGCTCCGAGGCTTGGGTAGCTCCTAATGCAGCAGGCGGTGGCAACTGCGGTGTGAAGGGTTCGGTGAAGTCTGCAACCTTTACCAAGGCCGTTATTCTCCAGGCTCGTGAGATTCTGAACAAGGAGAAGGCTCCTGTCAGCAACCGCATCATGGTTCTCTCTCCTGAGGAAGAGACCGCTCTCCTCTCTATGGACGAGTTTACCAAGTACGATTGGTCTGGCGAGAATCCTCCGCAGGCTCTCATCAATGCAACAATTGGTAAGCGCTATGGCATCACGTTCATTATGGACCAGATGGTAGACTTGGCAAAAGGAAGTGCGAGCGATGCTCTCCGTCACAACATTCTGATGTGTCGTGACACTATCACTCTCGTTACACGTCCTCTGCCTGCTCCTCCTGCAGGAACCGGAGCTACTTCGGCAACAATCGAGGAAGGTGGCATCAGTGTCCGCGTGACAAAGTCTTACAGCCAGAAGGACGGCGGTATGCTTTATACCCTCGACCTGCTCTATGGACTTGCAACATTGCGTCCTGAGTTCGGTGTAGACGTAGCCATCGGCACAGGTGACATCCCTGTCATTTCCTAAGCTACGGCTTATCGGTGATAGTACAAGTGGAGGTTCGGAGGCAAACTTCGGACCTCCATTATTTGTTTCCGAAAAATTCGATTTGAGCGCGTTAAATTTTTGAGACGTGTAATTTATTGGATAACTTGTAAAAATCGTTTGTGGCGCACTTCTGTGCGCTTGTGGCTTGCTTGAATTTTGACTTTGCCCGCGTTATGTTGTTATGTTGCGGCTAATGAGGGATATTTATAGAAAAAACAATGGTTACAATAAGCACAGAGCGGAAAACCGCCAACTCATACTGCACTTTGGAAGAGGCGAATCACTACTTCGACACACGTCTCAATACAAAGGTATGGACAGAAGCTTCTGATGAAGATAAGTCCAAGGCATTGATTATGGCTACACGTGACATCGAGACTCTGAACTTCAAAGGTAGGAAAGAGAATCAAGGGCAGCCAGGTTCGGAAACATACCAGGCATTGCAATGGCCTCGTCTGTCAAGTGAAGTTGACCAATACATGCTCGGCATTCCTTGGCTTATGCTGCAGAAGCAAACCAGACAGGCAAATTGGTACAACGATAGTTGGAAGCCAATCATCCCGAAGGAGCTTATTTATGCGACTTGTGAGCAGGCTTTCTATTTGATGCGTTCGATAGAAGGTATCGACAAGCGTGAAGGACTTCGTGCCCAGGGCTTTGACGGAATCGATTATGTTGGCGCGACAGAGAAATGGACAACTTCAGCAAGGACAATCATCTGCCCGGCAGCAATGCGTTTCTTAAATGCTATCGACTGCTTGGAGAGTGGCTATAGACTTGAGCGTGGATAATGAAAGGCTTCGAACTACAAAACCCAAACGAGAAGATTCTGATTTCAGCAAAGCTGGATTTAGACAAGCTTGTAGCGGCTTATGAAGGCTACTGCGCAGACAAGTTTCTAATCCACATGACAAGGACAGATTCGATGTTCTATCAGTTGCTGCAAAGAAAGTCTGTATCTGCAGAGGCACAGGCAGTGACCTTAATGACACGGAACTTTCGCCAATTATGCAAAGATGCTGGAGAAGTTTGTCCTCATGAAGTTCTGAATGCCTTCAAAGACGCAGTTCACACTTATTTCAACCAAGCTTTCTTGCAGCATCGTCAAGTTTTCACTTCGGAAATGATGAAAGCCCGTGACGAATATCAAACTGCAAGTTTGGCAACAAAGCTGTTTGAAAAGGCTTCAAAAGCGCAGGAAAGAGCCTTGCGCAAGAAAGGCGATGTTGAGAATCCAGTCATATCTGTCGGCAGACGTTCGTATCATTTGAACAACTACGTCAAGGCCGTTGCAGATTATGAGGCACGGGAAAAGTTTTGGTTCAACGAGCTTTCTTCGGCAAAGAAGAAAGGCGCAATAGGTTTCGAGATTATTAACAACAAGCCACAGTGCAAGGATTGTGCGGAGCTGGCAGGCAAGAAGTTCTACTTCGAGCAAAAACTCACAACTAAGCTTCCTCCTCTCCATCCTGGCTGTCGGTGCATACTTAAAGCAATATATGCAGACGATTTCGACTTCGAAGTTCAATGACATAGGCTCATTTTACAAGCTTGCAGATGACAGAATAGTTTTCTTGACAAAAGGCGAGGAAACTATGTTTGCTGTTACAAAGCATCTTGAAAGTGCGGAGAAGCTAAACAAAGAAATAACTTCGCTCTTTATGCCTAAGGAAGAAGATACTACTGTCAGACTTCTTCTCGGTGTTGCACAAATTCACAGTCTCGAAGTTCCTATTGATACAAACGGATATAAGTTCTTCGACAAGTTAGGAATACACTATACTTTCGCAGAACGTAAAGAAGATTCGTTCCCTGCTACGGAAGTTTGCAGGGCACTAAACATCAGAAGCCCGAAGAAGACACTAAGGACAGAAGGCAGGCTAAAGTTATGTGACGTCAAGACGAGAAAACTACGTCCGGATGAACTGCCTGTCAGCAACGAACTATACAAAGGCAAAGCGACAATAAATCCAAGATGCTTCGATGATTGGATGACTATCTTGTCGAAAGCAGCACTCTTCAGAACTACCAATCAAGACTATTTATTGTTAAAGACAATATTTGATTTGAAATGACAGCGAAAGAATACTTGAGAGGAAAGATAGCTGACTTCTTGTTGCCGACTAATGCTATAGCTGTTCAGCTTGCAGAGCAGGCGCTTTCTGCAACCACAGAAGTTTCTGCTAACAACTCAGAGACATGGGTGAAGCTACGCAAGGCTTATGCCCAATGTCTTTGTTATGTTCTTCGTTTGCCTGCTTCTGTCACACAAGGAACATTCAACAAGTCCGATGTGAATAGAGAGTGGTATGAGAACGAGTTAAAGAATCTTGCAAAAGAGCTCGACGACCCGACGCTACTAGAGTACGTGAAGAAGCCAGACATCACACAAGCAGGTGAATGGCTGTAAAATTCGATTTTGGCGCACTTTAGGTTGCAAGTAAGGTAATTTATTGGAAATGCAGAAATTTGCGCTTGTGGCGCACGAAAACAGGCAAAATTATGTATAAACCGCATTACATAGAATTTTTGACACCAAGCACACAAGGTGGAGGTTATGACGAGGACGGAAATCCTATTCCTGCCTCGTATGAAAAGCACCCTAAGTTAGAATGTTTCCTTGACAACTCTAAGCCGGAAGAGACAATCTACACGCTCGACGGCCAGGTTATCAACCAAGTTGCAGGAATTATCTATCTGAATATCGATGCAATAGACGAATGCGGTGTAGAAATCTCCATGAACACGAAGATAAGAGTTACCGACCAGAAAAGAGGCACAATCCTTTATGAAGGAAAGCTTAAAGGCTTCAAGCAAGATATGTTCCATGATAGAATCTTTATCTAATGGCAGTAAAGATAGTACAAACAGTCAGCTTCGATAAACTCTCTAAGTTAGAGGAAACTCTGAAGTCTTCCATAGAAGAGCAGTTCTTGGAAGTCGTTACTGCCATAGTGCATGAATGCAAGGCAAATCACGATTGGCTTAACAGGACAGGACGTTTGGAATCTTCTATAGTTGGAGTAGTATTTCGCGGAGGTCGATACGCTTCAACAATAGTTTCAGACACGAACATACTCGGTCCTGTAGGCAAGAATGGTTTGTCAGTACATAGTCGAAGGACAGAAGGTGAAGGAATGGGTAGAAATGCAACTCAAGAAGTGAAGTACACAGGAGGTCAGCAAATTGCAGCCGCAGTACTGGCAGGAGCTCCATACGCAGCTTATATCGAAGGCCATGTAAACAAGAAAGGAGTTATGCTTCACGTTGTATCTCATAAGGACGAAGAGTTTCAGCAAATGATTAAAAACGCATTGCAAAGAGTAAAATCACAAATGGGCAATATATCATGGTAGGAACAACAGCAATAGTAACTGAAATGTATAGGTGGTTCAACAAGACACTTTTCCAAGGAGAAGGAAAGCTTGCTGGACGCTTATATCATGCAGGCACTCGTCAGACAATAGGAGACCAGGACGGAGTTCTGCAATCACTATCTTCGTCTCCTGCACAGTTCTCGTCCGCAGACATTGCTTTATATATTTATTGCAATGATATAGAGAATGGTTCTAATCTTCTTGTAAAGGACACAAAGACTTTGGGTATTGTTGAAGAAAAGATTTGTGGACTGTTTCCTGAGTTTAGCAATACAGTTTGCCTAAAGAATATGAAGGTAAGAATGACCTTCTTAAACACTGAGGCAAGAACGAATCTTAAGCAACACTGTGTTTCAGCGGTATTCGCAGTAACGTGGGTCGTAGACCCAAGAAAAGTGTAGTTATATATAGGTCTCCAACCAAATGTTTAATTATAATGTATCACAGCAATGAAAAAGCTATATATTCCGGCGTTTGATGGTCAAGTCGCTTCTTGGGGCAAGCTTACTATCTCTGGCGCTTCGGCTTCTCTCGGCCTTATCAAGGAAGGTTCTGTGTCGTTCAACGACAACGGTACTGAGCAGACTCTGTATTCTACAGGGCACATTCTTGAGGCTTTGAAGAAGTTTAGCGAAGTAGAGATTTCATTCCAGCTGATTCTCCCTGACGTTACTACCCTGAACAGTTATGTAGATGCTACAAATGCAGCTTCTGCATTTACTTTTGTTCCAGAAGAGGGAACTATTCAGATGACTGCTAATAATGCCATCCTTTCAGGTACTCCTATGTGGGCTGAGGACACAGGTTTCTATGTAGACGCTAAGCTACGTTGTACTCCTCCGAGCACTAAAAACGGCAAGACGTTTACTTTCGCAGCGAAGAGTGGCTCTTAGTACAGGCAGACATAAAACTTTACGAATAAATGGGTATATCAAAGTTGATATATCCATTTTTTTATTTGTTATAGTCATGACTCAAGAAGAATTAAATGCAAAAGCTGCAAGGGCATTGACAGGACAAGACGTCTTTATTGAGCTTTCTCTTGCAGAGCCGGAAACTTTCTATGATTGGAAGTTCCCATTCATTCATAAACGACATACTGTTAAATACGTGATGAAACCTGCTACTTTAGGCAAGCTTCAACTTATAGCAGCACGCATATTGCCTTTAGGTTTGAACACTGATGATGTAATGGCAGACCCAGTACAAGAGTGCCTTAAATGTGTCGAGAAAAATGCGCAGCAAATGGCGGAGGTTATTGCAATTGTCGTTACCAACGAAGTAAGCAAGCTAAGAGACAGAGAGTATATAGAACAGTTGGGTGCGACGTTCAAGGACAAAATGACACTTACAGATTTGTCTATGGCTTTGGCAATGTGCATCACAACAATCGACTACGCGGGTTTTTACTCGGTCCTTCGTTTGAAGAAGATACTAGACTTCAAGAATACCAATCGAAGGACCTCGCCAAACGCAGTAGAAAAGTAAAGGGATTCACCATTTGGGGAGAGCTGTCGGGATTGATGCAAGCTTATCACCAACCGATGGACTACTTCGTTTGGGAAATCTCTTACACTAATCTGGTACTACTGCAGCTCGATAGCATCGACCATATTCATAAGGACAAGGATGGAAAACTTCCTGGCTCAGGAAACATGAGCGATGTTATGAATGCCTTGCAGAAAGAGCAAGAAAAGTCCGAAAAGGCAAAAGAAGCACAAAGAATTATTGATGAAGCACTCGCACGGAAACGTGCCAAAGAAATAGAAAAGCAGAATGAAAAACTTAGAGCTGAAAGAGAACAGCCTCATCAAGATAACGGAGAGGAAGTGCTCAACAAAGATACAGCCGACAATTAAGGTAGGAATGATGCTGACAGTCCAGAAAGTAGAGGTAAGGAACAACATTACTTACCTTACTTGCTTGGCTACGGAACACAAGAAGCAAGTCCGTTGTAACAGTTCAAGGTTTTCTTGGAAGGTTACAACGCTTGCTAATGAAAGTGCAGAACGTGCAGAAGCAAAAATGAAAGCACAAGTCTTGCAAGAAACAGCCGCCATAAGAGAGAAGTTCTCATTTCAAGACCACATGATGCTTTCGTTCTATCCGCGTATTATCGAAGAAACAGTTTGGAAGTACACAGACAAAGTAATAGATTACTGTGTGCAGAATCGTATAGGTGTGTTCAAAAAACTGACACGTGCAGCCAGAGAGTTTAGGAAAGAATACGACGACGAGGTGGCAAAAGATTTGAAGTTCGAGTTCCGGCAGAAGATACAACATCAAGCCGACTTATGGCAGAAAGCTTGCACAACTGATTTTATTCAAATGCAATACACTGTCTCAAATGTCTTGCTACGCGCTTATAAGCAGGTTCCTGATTTCATAGTAAACGCATATCTCGCAAGAAAGCTTATTGAACTAAGACGAACTCACGACGCAGAAATGAGTTCGCTCTTAGAAAATAAATTAGGATATCCATCGCCGAGTTTAGAAATGAAGCCAATCACTAAACTATACAATTTGCTCGAAGGCTGGCTTCCAGAAATGGACGAAATAAAGAAAGTCGATAATGATTTGAACATCACGATAGGCATGAAAGTTCTGAAAAACAAGCTTTCTCTTATCGAATGGGGAGACTAATCAAAGAGCAGAAAATATAGGGCTAACAAGAGCAGCAAAAGGCTATTTAGAAATAAAAGCAATAACATGGCAGACGTTCAACTTACAGCCAGCATTGACGCAGCGGGTTTTAATCGTGGAATCAATGAAATGAAGCATAGTCTGAAAGACTTGCAGGACACTGGCAACATGACATATGACAGACTCGACGAAGGCTTTAAGAGTGTCGAGAATCGGCTGACTTCTACAGGAGCATCTGTGAGAAGGTTGGAGACAGCTTTCTCCCGTTATGCTACTGCAATGTCGCAAGACTTGCAAATGGTGGCAGGTGCTTCTACACAAGTCGGTCAAAAAGTCGATGCAGCGTCGCAGAAGATGGCGCAGGATATGCGCAATCTCGTCCAGGCAGTAAATCAGTTGCAAACTGCTTTCACAACGTTATTGCAGCCTGTCAGAAGCATAGATAGTCAAAGTGCTCAAACTGTAACGCAGCTTCGTAACATTGTGAACGAAATGCGTACTCTTAACAGCGCAGTGCGGCAGACAAATGCACAGCTGCAGAACATGACTTCGAGCACGACAAGCAATACTCAAGCAAATAACGCAAATGCTGCTTCGTTCGATAAGCAGCAATCTTCTATACGCAGTGTCAAAGACATCATGCAGGCTGTGCTGGCTTTAGGCTTCGGTACGCAATTCGCAAAAGAAGTCGCAGAAGCCACAGGTTATATGGTGCAGCTCGAAGCTTCGTTCCGTGTGCTTTTAGGTTCTGCAACAGAAGCACGTAATATGATGGGCGACTTGGTGAACTTCGCAATGAAGACACCTTTCGACTTGAAGGGAACGGCAGACGCAGCAAAGCAGCTCTTGGCTTATGGCGTTGCAGCAGAAGATGTTATCGAAACTGAGCGTCGTCTCGGAGATATCGGTGCTGCACTTGGCTTGACAATGCGCGACTTGGCTTATCTGTATGGTACTACGAAAACACAGGGTCGCTTGTATGCCCTCGATATGCGCCAGTTCACTACTCGTGGTATTCCTATGTTGGAGACTTTGTCGAAGCAGTTGAATGTAACTACTGCAGACATCACGAAGATGGTTACAGCAGGACAAATCGGCTTCAAGGAAGTCAAGGACGCAATATGGGCTATGACTGATGAAGGTGGTCAGTTCGGAGGTCTGATGGAAGAGCAGTTCAATACTATTAAGGGTCAGCTCTCTAACTTAGGCGATGCTTGGTATCAGTTCTTGGCTGCTCTCGGCAAGTCAGCAGATATCGAGTTCGGCATTACAGACAATCTCGAAGACTTCAACGATAAGCTGATGCAGCTTTCTGCAAACGCAGACATTATAATCACCACTTTGAAGAATCTTGGAACGGCTTTAGCACTTATGGGCGCTGCTCAAGGAGTTGCTTGGCTTGCAAAGACAATTTCTTCAATGTTGGCTTTCGGAACTGTCCTCGGTTCTACTCAAGTGCAAATTGCAGGTTTCAGTATGCAGACAGCAACAGGAACTACTATTGCAGGAAACTTTAGGGCTGCATGGATAAATGCTGGCCGTTCACTTGCTAACTTCAGAACAATAGCTGCTTCGACAGGCAGCACAATGGCGGCTGTATCTACTTCTGCTCGTTTGCTTGGTACGGCAATAGGCGCTACAATGCCATACATAGGAATGGCTATGGCAATCTACGGTGTTGTGCAGGCTCTTCGTGCTTGGAATACTGAGGTTGATAATTCAGAACAGGCAAGCATTGCTTTGGCAAAGGCTGCAAGCTCTTCTGACTTAGCAATCTCGAAAATGTACACTAAGCTCCAGGCAACGTCAGAAGGAACAAAAGAGCATACGGCAGCAATAGACAAACTTATTGGAAAACTCGTTGAGAACAATATAGTATCTCAAGAATACTGTGACAGCTTGACAACAGAGGCTGCAAAAACCCAGCTTCTTATTGACAAGAAGAACGAGTTGGCTCGCATTGAGCGCAACAAAGAAGTCCGTTCTGCTGGGGATACTCAGCGTGAGACAATAATTTCTAATCGTACTGAGACGTTTGCTGAAGATGCAGAGGAAGAGCTAAGAAACAGAATAGGCTCTTATATTACAAATAGGGCAAACGACCATACTGCTGCAGGGTATGACATTGAACATCTTATCAACAAAGAAAGGATAGACCAATATGTGCAGATGTATGGCAGTACAATGGCTACTGTCTATAATGAAATAGCACTTGCCCAGGCTGACTACAATGCAAAACTTATTACGGAAGCAGAGTACAACGATAAGGTAAAGACTTCTCGTGAAGGTGCTGCAAGAGCAATTACTGCTCTTGCTAATAACTATGCAAAAGGTGCTGAGCAGGCAGAGAAGCTCCGTCAAAGAACACAAGACTTGTTTGATGTTCAGACAGGATTTCAGAGCAACGGTTCGCTGTTCTCCAAAGACCTTGTCGGCAGCTTCAAGGACTATGTGCAGGAGTTGGTTGATGTAGAGACTGCAGTTAATCAGCTTACAGGAACTCACTCTAATCCTGCACAAGAGTATAAATCTTTGTTTACATGGTTTGTTTTGCTTCGGCAAATGACGACTGAAGGCATAGACCTAAACAATATGGTAGATGTAAAAGGAAATGCAGTTTCTGCAATGGCTGCTTTGTCTACTGTAGAGGAACTAATATCTAAGCTGGATGAAATAACTTCTGACCCGAAGATGATTCAAATAGACATCGAGAAAGGAGCACTCAATTCTTTGGAGCAGTTCGTCGACCACGGCAAAGACCAGATTAAAGCACTTGTAGATTATGCCAGAGAACACCCTACAGAGTTTACTGCAAACATCGATGAAATAGAGGCAAACATGAACTCTATCGTGCAGAAGATGGAAGCTGACCCAGACCATTGGAAGGAGCACACAACGCAGTTCACAGGCGAATTGACTGCTTTGAACAATGCTCTGAATACAGGAGCTGATGACATAGAACGTTTCAAGAAGAATCACGGAAAGATAGACATCGACTTCGGTGTTATTCTTCGCAACAATAGTTTGAAGTTAGTCGAAGGCATGCTTGAAAAACTCAAGAAGGCTTTCGAGGATTTAGGTATCGAGGATGCTGTGAAGCGAATCGATGCTGCTTTGACTTCTGTCCGTCAAAGAGTTGCTGCTGTCGAAGAAAAGCGTGTAAAGGCAGGCAATACTCCTGGAGATAGGCTTGCAGCTACACGTGCGTCTTATAAGGCAAGTGGAAAGGCTCCTGACTTGAACACTTACAACGATTATACTACCCAAGAACTTGAGGCTCGCGTAAAAGACATTAAGTCTGCTTTGAAGAAGCTTAAAGACGACGATGAAGGCAATAAGGCAAAAGACGACCTTAACGAAGAATTAGATGCTATAAACGCTGAACTGACACAACGCTCGCCATCAAAGTCACAGGCTGCTGCTGACAAGAAGCGTAAGGCTGCTGAAATGGCTCGTCGTGAGGCAGAACGGAAGAGGAAGGAAGAAGAGCGTCGGCAGAAAGCAGCAGAGGCTTTAGATAAGCTTATGCGCAAAAATCAACTTGCTTTGGACGAAGCTTCTGATGAAAATCTCCTTAACGAATACCAGCGTCGTCTTGAAGAATTAGAGAACCAACTCAACAAGAAGAAAAATTCTATACAAGATGATTTAGTTAGTGCAGAGAATAAAGCAAAAGAATCTGGACGCACGCAGAACAAAGTAAACTACGGCGACGAAGAAAGAACATCTTATCTTACACAAGATGAGATAAGTGTTTTCTATAACGAATCTATCGAAGCTGAGAAGAAGTACAACAGAGAAGTACATGACTTAGAAATAGAGCATAACAACGATAGACTAGAGTTTATAGAGAAGTATGGTTCTTTTCTTGAACGAAAACTCGCGTATGAAGAAGATTATAACAGCAAGATAAAGAAAGCTGTTGAGGAAGGAAAAACATACGAAGCAGAATCTTTGCAGTTAGAGTTAGACGACAAGATACAGAATCTCGATATGGACAAGTTCAGAAAGTCAATAGATTGGGAGACTGTATTCGATAATCTAGATAGAGTATCTACACAGGCTTTGCAGGGGTTGCATAATAAGTTGCAGGCTCAGTTAGACACTCCTGACATAGACCCTGAGAACGCAAAAATACTATCGGAGAAGATTCTAGAAATAGAGAATAAGTTGGCAGAGAGAACAGATTTTTGGTCTTCTCTTATTCCTGTTTTGCGTGAAAGAGTACGTTTATCAAATGAAGTTGCAGATGCAGAAGAACGTGCAAGACATGCACGTGCAGATGCAGAAACGTATAAAAACAGTGCAATATCGCAGGTTTCTGAGATTACAGGAATCAGAGAAGGAAGAATTAGTCAAGTTTGGGATACAGTAGGTAGTAAAAATACCAAAGATATATTATCGTATTTCGGAATTGATGGAACAACAAAAGCTGGGCAGCAATTAACTGCTACGCTCATAAATTTAAGTAAGGCTACTGAAGCTGCAACTGAGGCTGAGCAGCATAAAGCAACTCTTAGCGATATGCTAAAAGGAAGCAGCATAGAGGACATATTCTCAAATGCAGTATCTTCAAACGGAGGTGGAGCAAAGGGCTTGTTTAACGTTATCAACAACAATGCTCAGAGCATGGCTACAACTGTAAAGAAGCTTGGTTTAGAAGAAACTGATTTTGGGCAAGCAGTTACAGGAGTATCAGAAGCTACACAAGGTTTCATGTCGGCAATTCAGTCTTTAGCCACCGGAGACATATTTGGTGCTATAAACGGTGTATTAGATGGATTTAGCGGGCTAATGAAGCTTGGAACTGCTATATGGGGTACCTCATTTTATGAGGATTTTGAGAAAGACCAGCGCAGGGCAAGAGACGAAGCTGCACTAACACAAATGACAGCTGCTATTAAAGAGAATACTAAGGCTCTGAATGATTGGTTAGGTGAACAAGGATTTGCAGGTTTCGTACAGGACTTGGATATTGCAGCTGCGAAGTACGATTCTTTCTTTAAGCGAGCCAATGGAGAAGAGATAGAGTACAGAGATAAGAATGCTGGAGCAGTAGAGTGGCTTTCCGGCCACCATCGTTACACTACTACTGCAAGAGAGAATTTGAAGATTCAAACTCAGCACGCATCTTATTGGCGCGGTGAGAATACAGAGAATCTTGAGCAGTGGGTACGTGAAAAGATGGGCAAAGAGTTGTTCACTGAAGATGGACGTTTGGACTTGGCTGTCTATGAAGCTATGAAGCAGCAGTCGTGGTATAATAACGTAAAGGACTACTCTAAGCAGACTTTGGAAGACCTTGCAAAACTCGAAGAAGAGTACAAGAAGATATTCGACGAATTAAAAGAATATTATTCAGACTTATACTCTCCTTTAGGTGATTCTCTTATCGAATCTGTTTGGGATTGGTACGATACTGGAGTAGACGCTTTAGATGCGTTCCACGATAAGGCTTCTGACACATTCAGAAAGATAGCGAATGAGTTAATGTATGAAATCTTACAGACAAACGTATTCTCTAAGTATCGTGAACAAATAGGAAATGCAATTACCGCGTATACCACAAGCGGAGGAAACGACAAGCAGAAGCAAGAGCAGTTCAGAAGCTCGCTTATGCAGATTGCAGCAAGCTTGGGAGTTGATTTGCAGAATACAATCCCGGCTCTGCAGGAGACAATAGAATTGCTCGACAAAGAGTTAGGCAAGTATGGTTTCTCATTTAACTCTGCTGCTGCACAGACAGCAACAAGCGGTGCTTTCGAAGGAATGACTTCAGACCAGGCAGACGCTTTGGAGGGTCGTTTCACAGCCGTGCAAGGTTATACTGCAAGAATTACCGAAATACTCGAAGATTGGTACAAGAATGGCGTTATCTACAGAGAGAACTATACTACAGCAGGTTCTCCTGAGCAAGTCGCATACTCGCCTGTCGTGAATCCGTCAACTCAGGAAATAAGTGTAGACTTTACAGACTTGCAGCAGGAACTGAAAGACGTTAAGGAAGTAATGGAAAAGACAAACTCGAACATCGTTGCTTTCAACACAAGTTTCAATACTGCGCATGTAGATACAGCAGATACTCTCGATGCAATCGCAGGAAGAACGGCATCACTTCCAAGGCAAGAAGAGTTATTACGTAGAATGTCAAAGGACGTAGCAGAAATTTAAGATATGAACAAGCTATTCTTACACGCTTATGCAGCAAGCCCAGTTAGCTGCAACTTACAGACTTATGGAGCTTTCTTAGAAGAGAGCTCCTTGTCTGCGCTTTTAACTCCAGCTCCAATGAAGGAGAATCCTAACGACGATAGCCCACTATATCACGGAGTTCGATATGACTCTGCTACACCACGCAGAAACAAACGTGAAATTACTTTAGTCATAGGATTTAAGGCAAAAGATTTTGAAACGTTCCTAAGCAATTATGGAGCGTTCTGTACTGACATATTATCAAATCAGTATTTCACTCTTACGTGCGAAGCTGGAACTTTCAACTTGCTATACAAGTCATGTACGCAGGTTGAGGAATGGGCAAAGTCCGGAGTTGCTAAGTTCAGCTTGAAGGTTATTGAGCCAAATCCAGGAAAGTAAAAATCCGATTTTGGTGCACTTTATAGCTCTGACGTGTAATTCATTACCGAAGTGAAGAAAATCGATTGTGGACGACAAAAACAGGCAAATTTACCTATATTTTAGATATGGAAGGATTTATAAAAATCTACCGCGTTGTAAATGGCGCAACTGAAGAACTCAAAGAAGTCACTCTGAGCAAAAGAAGCTATTGGCATCACGAACTCGGAGGTGTTGATTATGTAATGCTGTTCTTCTCGTTAGATAACGACAATCTTGCTGTGACAACTCCTTTCAAAGAAGGAGACTTCATCATAAACCCAATCAACGGAGATAAGTATTTCATAATGGACTTGGCAGTTCCGAATGAGAATAACTATGGCTTTTGGGACTTCCAACTACGCTTCGACAGCATAGTTACAGCACTATCTCGGAATATTTGCAAGTACACATTGCAGGAAGGAATCATAGAATTGTCATGGAAGCTTACTGACAGCTTCAGTAAAAATTCTGTGTTAAGACGTGCAATCTTAGGTTCTTTGGCGCAGGCCAACATAACTCAGTCAGGTAACTGGGTAATTGATGCTGAGTCTTTCACGGCAGATATAGATTTCTCAGAGCAATTCACTTATTCTCTTAACGGCGAGAAGTACACAGAACTTTTTGACAAGATTTGCGAGAACTATGGTTGCGAATGGTGGAATGTAAAGAACGGCAATGACAATGTCATATATTTTGGTATCGCTAAGACAGGAGAAGGTTCTGAAATAGAGTTTGTAGATACTGAGACAAATGCGCTTGCACATCAGCTGCAGATTATCTCTACCTCTACACAGAAGTCTGGAGAAGATTATGCGACGAAGCTCTATTATCGTGGCTCTGAAAGAAACGTGCCTCGCAATTATGACCTTACAACGGGTGTAAAGCGGGCTCCAGTATCATATCTGAACGATTCTCGTCTGCCTCTTCCCGACAATACTCCTTTCATAGCATCCTCAGATTTTGCTGACAAGCCTCATGCCTGCGTCGAACTTTATGAGACAAATGACAAAATCTATCCTCGAAGATTAGAGTACGTAACACAAGTTTTGTACTATAAGGGCAAAAATGATGAGGGCGACGAACAAAGGTTCTATTGTGTCAAGACAGATACTCCTGTAGCTGCACTTGCAGACTTCAAAGTAGATGCTTCAAAAGGCACTCTTTCTATTGCTTTCTCAAGCGGAAGCTTAAACGGAAGAAACTATGAGGTGCAGTTGCACAAGGCTTCTTTGAGCAGAGCAACCGTCTACAATCTTGACGGAACTCCGTTCGAAGGCAACAAGTCCGGTTGCTGGTACGAAATAGTCACTGAAGGTGGAGATAACTACACTCCAAACGAGTTTCTGCACCCTGCAGTCGGAGACGAGTGTCAGCTGTTTAATTGGATTGCATACAACACAACAACGAAGCAGCTTACAGCACCAATGCTCCAGCTTATTGCAGACGCAAGGGCAGAACTTTATGCAGCAGCCCAGGAGCGTTTCAAGGAGATTTGTGTGCTGAACACAAGCTTTACTTGTGTACCTGCAAAAGTAGGCACTCCTTCTTCGATGTTACTTAGCATTGGACAATCAGTAAAGGTCAATACTGCTCCTGTACTTGTAGGTGCTTCTTTTCTTTCCCGCATCCGTGCTGTCGAAGTAATGCTTTACAATCCAAACGACAGAACTTATACAGTCGGAATAGGAGCAAAATACTCAAGACTTGGACGAATCATAAATAGTCTTCGAGAGAATCGCGAGGACTTAAAGAACGTAGAGGACGAAGTAAACAATCAAACTACTCCAACAACCTACGTTATTCGCGAGAAGAGCGGATTCCAGGCAGTTCGCTTAAAGCAAGATGGTAATTTTATACCAAATACACTTTCTTTTGAAGTATTCGGAATTACAGGACGTACAGAAGTTAATTGCACTGACAGGAGTTCAATGCGAATTAAGTTCGACAATGGCGCATGGGTTTCTCCTGATGTAGACGGAAACTTCCAAGTAAGCGGAAATTTCCAGACAATTACGGCATCAGCATTTACAGACGAATCTCTAGAGGTATTGCGTGCATCAATGACTTTGCACAAGATAGAGGACGGAAGCAGCGCTGCATCTTTAGTAATTACGAATCCGTTGCAGATTATAGAGGTCAATGAAGATTGGGACGTAGGCTATGCTTTTGCAGACGATACAGATTCTTACGAGACTGACATATATTGTTTCTCTAAAGAAGGAAATCTGCCAATGACAGATATTGACATCTTCTTAGAAGCAACTAATGGCTCTAAAGTCGCAATAGTCACTGACGGAGTCGCAATAGGCAACACTACAATTAACGGAGCATCAATCAGAGTTACTTTCATTGTGCAGAACAATAAAGGACATCTGAGCGTTGTGTTCACTAACGCCGCAGTAGAGCAACTGTTCACTATTCCTGTACTCGTTGCTGTTACCACTCTTGTGGGCGGTGCAACATCTGGAATAAGCCAGACTGCAAATATAGTTTTTAGGCAGAAAGGTGTGGACGGAACTGATGGCACAGACGGCTCGGCAGCATCCGTTCGCAAGCTTATTGTCTCACCAAATTATCTTGTTTCGGATGCAGAAGGAAATCTGCTTTCAAGACAACTCACGTTCAGCGGTCAAATCGTGGTCGGAGACGGACTTCCTTCTGTTCTTACGGATGTGAAGTTCAAGGCAATAATCGATGGAAGTTCCGTCAGCGGAAACATAACTTCTCCTTATACACTTCCTGCGTCTTGCAAAACAGTCACTATAGAAATGTATGACGAGACAGGATTGACATTAGTCGATTCTCAGACAATTCCTATAGTCAAGCAAGGACGTGTCGGTAAGGACGCAGTGGCTGTTATATTGTCAAATGAGAATCACACTTTGTCATTGGAGGACGACAGGGACGTTATCAATTACTCAGGAAGTGGTACGTCTGTGAAGCTTGTAACTGCAGGGTATGAGTTTGTTCCAAAAGACTATTCAACATATCCTGAGGACGAGCGTTGGCAGCATTTGAAACCAGGAGAGTTCTTTGTGCATGCTGTAGGAACTGACATTACTGCAGGCGCAAGAAGCATCTTAGGAAACTCGTTTGCTTTCGGCAATGCAAGCAATCTTGTTGGTGGAATGACAGGGGCACGCGCAGCTTATATCGATTTCACAATATACTTCCGTGCAGGCGGCGAGACGCAGATTAACTATGTCCCGAAGCGCCAGAACTTCTCAGTAGCTCCATCAGGATTTAACGTAGCAATAATAACGCTCTATAAGAGAAGTGCAGAAGAACTTGCTGCAAACGACTTTACTGCTGCTTGCGCTGCTGCAACACCAGACCCTATTACAGCAATTCGATATAACTTCATCACTAAAGCACTTTCTACGCTGCCTGCAGGATGGACAAGTACAATGCCAAGTACGAAAGAAGCAGCATTATGGGCTGTGCAATCAACCGCAAGAAGCCGTACAGACGAAGACTCTATTGCAGTTACTGAGTTTTCTGAGCCTACGAAGGTTTTGCCAAGCGGCTTGAATACAGTGCTAACTGCACACTCAAGCACAACTTATAACAGGACTTCGAATCAGCTTGCTCTGATGATAGTAGACGAAGATGGCTCGCACACAACACAGAATGGCTTCGGAAGCAGCAGCACAAGACCTGCCAGCGAAACTTCCGGAGCGTTGAAAGTGTTTGAGTTAGACCCAAGTACGCTTGACGGGCGCAGTACAAAGATTATTAACATCTATACGGCAAATACAGTCGATGAAATCAACACTTACTTATCCAGCGTAGCAAACGATTCTATAGTCGCAGTTTGTGCTTATGGAAATGTAGTGTCAATGTTCTCAAAGTACACAGGAGCATCTGGCTTAGACAATTTCTTGTGTACGCTTGGCTGTCCTCGTTTTCGTTTGAACTCTGGAGAGACATTCGCCTTCATTGGAGGAAAGTTCGTAACTCCAGGTGCTGGCATATTGGCAATAAACGCAGGTTCTGTAGATGTTTCAGTCTTCATAAAGGACGGGGTTTTCGTAAACGGACAAACGCAGCTGAAGTCCGAAACCGTCACGCTTTATGGAAGATTCAACAATAAGGCAGCTGCGACAACAAGTTACAACAGCATTGGAACGCTGACTTATAATTTCAACACACATTTGCTGGCTTCTTCACCTGCAGGTTGGTCGCAAGAGTTCCCAGAAGCAGATTCAAATAACTATCCTTGCTTCCTGATTCAAGCGACTGCATCGAATGTAAACGATATTGATGAAATACTTGGAAGCGAGTGGAGTGCTCCACAAGAGTATGTAAAGAACGGAGAAGGCTCACCTAATTTCGTATGGAGTGCGGCTTACATGCAGGTTAATCTTGATAAGAACAATAAGCCGCAGGTCTCAACAATTAACGAAATACTTACAGCTTATATCGGGCAGCAACAAAAGAATATCAACTCTGCGACTCGTTTGGACTTGAACGGAACAAAGATTTGGGATTCAAAAAACGGATATGCTTCCGACGGAAGAACAACATTGCAGATACAGAATGTTATTCCTTTGTCTGTTTCAAGCGGATTGCTTACTTTAGGCTTTGCATTCAACACAAGTGCTGCGTTTGTTCCTGGAACTGTACATACTTTGACAGCATACTTCACAATCTTAGACATCAACAATGTTGCACAAACTTACACTGCAACAATCAAGATTAAGTTCAGCACAGGCAATTACCCAGGAGAGAACGCAACCAAGTTAGAGCTTATTGCAGACAAGGTTGCAAATCTGCAGTTTATTGCACAGTCTTCCGGTTCTCCTTATTATACATCAAGTTCTCCTGTAACTCCTTCTTCAAAGACTTTTGTTGCCTATTACGCTGGCACAAATTTCTGTGTAAAGAGGTATAACGGTGAGAATCAGTCGTTGTTCACTTCAGTCTCCGGCATTACAGTGCAGATTGTAGGAAACTTCGATACAATAACAATAACAGACAAATATACAAGTGCTCCTGACGCATCAAACAACAAGACGTCAAACTACCTATACATTCAAGACGGAAATCTATATGTCCATGTTGGCGCAATACCAGGAGAAAGAAGTGTATATGTCAACAGTGATAGTCCTTACTATATCATTTTCCCGCCAACTTCAGTAGGCGTAGTTGTAAATGTAGGAGATTTGTCTATAAGTACAGTTCTTGCAATAGACTATTCGGCTGTTTGGTCTGAGGTAAAGAAAACTAACGAAGAGTTGAGTTCTACTGTGCAGACTCTTACAGGAGAGTACTCGCATATTTTGCAACGCTCGGACTTAATCTCCTTGAAGGTAGGAAATGAGAAGACACAGCAAAGAATCAATTTGCTCAGCAACGCTTATGTAAATAGAGTGTTTGAAACGTCGTCTTCTGCATCAGATTCTTACGAGATAAGCAAAGTACGTTTGGAAGCAAACCATTGGTATATCTTATCCGCAGAGGCATTCGAAGCTGATACAAGAAAAGAGCTTGCCGTCTATCTGAATCTGGAAACTTCATACATGGCTTACTATACTTCGGTGAACATAAACGGAAGCTACAGAGCTGCTGTGAAAGGCTTCTCAAATGTTTTGTTCGAGAGGAAGGCTACTCTGTTCAAGATTGGCAGCACAACAATGGAGACAAATGTCCTTGGTTACGCTCCTTCAGGCTATGCAAGAAAGAGCGTTTTGAAGTATGCTCAAATAGAAGATGTTACTGACACAATCAATAAGATAAATCCAACATCTTACGAACTAAATCAAGGAACAATCTCTGGCGCTACATTCGACGAGTTTGCAGCAATAATGGCTTCTCCTTACTCTTTAGGTCCGGAAGACTATTCTGTGAATGCTTCGTTGATATTGTCTCCAAAGTGTTTGACTGTAAACTCTACAGGCAATTCTGATTCAATGACTACTGAGACAGTTACTTTGCCGAATGGAACAAAAGCAACAGCTTATGACCTTACGTTCAACAATGCAACAGGCTCAGTTAGTGCATCTTACTATAAAGAGTTGCAGGCTTTATCAAATAGCGCAACAGTACTGACAGTAGGCAAAACTTATACGATGTCATTTTGGGCTAATGGCAGTCCTGCAAGTATAGATAACGCAGCAGTCTATTTGAATGTTGCAAACTTCTTCTATCCTGCTGCGGCTCCAGAAACTACATTAGACGGAACAACGTATAAGTTTTATGGATATCAAGGCATAAATGCGTCTTTGCTGTCAATATCTAAGCTGTATTGGAAGATAGATAGCGCTACTTGGAAGTTCTATCAGATTACGTTTACAGTTCTGAGTGGGCACACAACAGACCATTGCATATTCTTACGCAACTATGGCGGTACATTGAAGATTGCTTGCCCGAAGTTAGAGTTAGGAGGACGTGCTACTGAGTTCAATGATGGTGTAAGCATTAGAGAGTTGCTTGCAACAGGTATTGACATCAGAGACGGCATAATAAATCTAATTGCGGGTAAGGTCAATTTTATTGATAATAGCGGAAATGTAAATACCAAGGTGCAGATAGACCCAACTACAGGCGGCATTATAGCTAAGCAAGGAATAATAGGTGGTTGGAAGATTAACAATAATCGTTTGGAAAGCCAGAATCAGTTAAACGGTTCTCCTATGGCTTATTTAGACGGTTTGAATGGTATTATGCGCTTAAAGGGAACTCTTCAGCAGTCAACAGCATATAGTGGCAACATATCAGACAGCAATATAGTATATTTGTCTGAGATTGAAGCAGGTTCAACTCGTCATTTATCTTTAGGACACGAAAAGGACGATATAGGTAAAGTAATTCATTTGTTTAATGCTGGAGCTTTCGGTAAGGGACGATACTATATAGGAGCAAACACTTTTGAAGTAGAAGAAAATAGTGATTGGTCTCAATCAGTGTCTGATACAGATTACTACGCAATAGTTGACCCGCAAGAGGTTATTGAAATGACTTGTTTCGAAAGAACAGGAAGCGATGTTGGAAAAGTTAAAGGACAGTGGGTTCTTACAAATCGTTTCGGTTTAGTAGATTTCAAGCAAGATTCTGCTGAAGGTCGCCATCCGTTATGTTTAGCAATGGGCATAATATATGGCTCAAGCGGAACTCCTTTTATATCTGGCAGAATGTGGGATGGCAGAACTCTTTCTGATGCAGGTTTTACAATCAGCAGGACAAGAGAAGGAGACTATGCTGTAAGTTTTCCAAGCGGAACGCTAACTTCAGACTATTCTGTATTCTTCACAGGATATGGAAGCAATATGAAAGGCTCTTTAATAAGTCCTACTTCAACAGGTTTTTCTGTCATGATATCAGACGATACTTCGTTAAACGATGGAGATGTTCAATTCATCGTATTAGATTCTAATTGGTGGTTTAAGGCAACTTAATATGAAACAGATAGTAAATTCAATCATACCATTCAAAGGTTACAAGTCAATGTGCTTGTGTCCTTTCATCTTCGTGCGTAAAGGAACAATTTACTCGAAGATAGACGACAATCATGAAAGAATACACGCAGAGCAGCAAAAAGAGCTGCTCGTTGTAGGCTTCTTATTGTGTTACGTGTTCGAATGGCTATTTATGTTTCTCTTCACTAAAGACCGTTTCTCGCATAAAGCGTATAGGAATATCTCATTCGAGGAAGAGGCATACGCACACCAAGCTGAGCAAGGCTATTTAGAGAAAAGAAAGCACTTCGCACAATGGAGAAAAAATTAGATTTGAGCGCACTTAAAATCGAAGCAAGGTAATTTATTACCTCTGGCGTAAAAATCGATTGTGGCTCACTTCTGTGTGGAAATTTGGAAATTAAAAACATAAGAAGAAATGAAAGTTTTTGGCTGATAACGGACATGGCTTCGAAACTCCTGGAAAAATGAGTCTCGATGGACGACTTCACGAATACGCTTATTCGAGAGAAATAGCTCGTCTGCTTGTTGCTTCTCTGATATAGTAAAGAAAATTATCGTCAAAATGCACGAAGACGCTGTTATAGAGTATATTAAACAACTGAACTAATGGCAGGTGGAAATAACGCAATACCAAGGCATCGAAGAGGCTTACGCGACAACTACGATTTAGCCACTTATGCAGATGTCATATACTTCGCAACTGATACTGCGGAGATAATCCTTAACGACACAGTTTACGGCAAAGGCGCATCAGCAGAAGCCGTAGACAATGTGCTGCGTTTGCTTGCATTAAAGCAAGACCTGCTGAACGCTGGGCAGCTGATTCGTATATATACAGACACGCAAGGAGTGTTACGAATCGGAACGGACAGGCCGATGGACAATGCTGTCACTCCAGAAAGCACGAACTTCATTTCAAGCGGAGCGGTCTATGCAGCAATCTCAGCCGCAGAAGAACGAATCAACACTTATTTCCGAGAGGCATTGGGCTTAACACCGGAGCAAATTGTCGCTTTGAATAAGCTTGCGAAAGAACTAGAGGAATATCCAGATTTCGTCGAAGGAATAACTGCGTTAATACAGCAGAAGCAAGATAACCTTGTCAGCGGTACAAACATAAAGACAATAAACGAACAATCGCTCTTAGGGCCAGGAAACATAGAAATACTTGGCTTAACTGAACAAGAAAGAGCAAACATAAACGCGCTTATGACAGAAGTATTCCCCCTATCTGTTGCTTACACACGACACAATGCTGGAGTTCGAGAAGTCGGCACTTTAGTAACTCCTACTGCATCTTTCCGCGCAACAAGACAAGGAAGTCCTGTCACACCGGAATCTGTTGAAGTAACTCCAAGCGCAACTGTAAACGGCAACTCCTGGACAGGTACTCCAGTGAGCAGTGGCAGTGTTACGTACACAACGAAAATCACGCAAGGAGGACAGACAAAGACTTTGTCGGCACTTACATGGTCTTTTACTTATTATCGTTATAGAGGCGCAATTTCATCAATCCCAGTAGATTACGCATCGACAATTAAAGCGCTTGCAACGAAAGAACTATCTACTGCAGCAACATTAGGCTCTACTGCACTAAACGCAGGAATGTACTACTTGTTTGCCGTCAAAGGTGTAGTTACGTTAGTGTGCAGACATGCAGCAACTGACGGAATCATCGGCGGTTGCGTTACAGGAACTGTCGAATTAGAGCAAGAAAATGAGCAAGGCACGAACACGTATTCATACATATTAGTGCCTGCATCTTCAAATAATTGGAACTTCAAAATAACAAACTCATAGTATGGCAGACATTAAGTTACCTTTCTCTTTAGTTCGTCCGTCTCCTACAGAAGGAGTTACATATTCTTCGGAGATTGATGATAAGGCAATTGGCAAGTCTCAGCACGAAATAAATGCAGACTTATACAGCCAAGCTCCAAATCTTATTACTCTCGAAGAGTTTAGGGCAATAAAAGTAAAAGAGTATAAATACTACTATGTCGCAAAGGATGAAGCTGACAAAGCAGCATTGAAAACTTGGCGCATATACCTTAGAACGCAACTTATAGGGGAGTTCAATGTTACAGGTTTCGTTACTCTGCCTACGTTCCCAATGAGATTCCCATTCAGATTCGCGTAATTTAATAACTTAGCAAGTATGGCACGAGAATTTACAGACATTTCAGACCTTCTAAAGAAGGTGAACAATGAAGAGGCTGCAAGTGAAATAGAGGCATCTGCTGTTCCTGAAGAAGAATACTTGTCGGCTGACGAATTTGTCAATAAAGTCGTAAAGCCAATTCAAGAGCTTCAGCATGATTCAAGAACTAATGTCAAGGCAGTCAAGTTTAATAACGTAACTTATGAGCCTGACGAAGAAGGTACTGTCACGTTCAACCAGATGGTCGACCAAGACACGTACGCTGTTCGTTTAGCAACGGACGTTTCTTCGGAAGGAACAATCGTAAAGAAGACAGGTTCATCGATACCTGTCAATTTGCGTTATATGGCTATTCGCATCACGACAGCCGGAGACCGTATTAACTATCAGTCAGTTCCTGGAACTCTGACAATCGACCGTTCATTTGACGGAGGTGAGTATGAGAATGTGCTGACGCAAGGCAACATCACATCTTCAAGCGAGAACAGCCATGATTATCCAATCGCTTTGGAATTAGGGCAGTATTGCTTGACAGGCTCTAATACAATACGCATCAGAGTTTCAACTTATTACTTCGATGAAAATAATGTGCGTCGTGACATCTACGGCGAGACTTTCTATCAAGTAACTGCTGTGAACTTAGGTGTTAAGAATATGGCGAATTGGAGTCAACAAATCTTAGCATCTAACGGAATGTTCCCTCTGAGTTTCGCAGTATATGGTGCAGTCGAGAAATGGCTTCATGTGCAGATTAGTGGCTCAAAGGGAACTTTGACGCAAGTAATTCGTTTCGCTGCAAACCAAGAAAATCCAGAATCTAATCCTTACACTTGGTCTGAGCAGGAGAACCCAACTTATGGCATACTTTCTCATGGAGTACATGCAGTAACTGCTTGGGTGTCTTGTGACGATGGAAGTGGAAGCACAGGCGCAGATGGGTACTATAATGGCTTGGAGTCTGACAAAATAATCAGTCGTTTCATGGTTGTGAATACTTCTGCATCTACAGAAGCATTGCATAAACCATTCCTTATGTTGCAGCAAGTTGTTACAGAAGCTGCAAATTACGTCCGTACAGAAATATGCAAGTATGCTGTGTGGATTCCTTCTGCAACAAATCCAGAAGTTGCAAGTTTAGACCCGCTTGCAATCTCAATTCGTCTGACTGATGCAGCAGACAATGATACTGACTACATGCAGGAATTCTATCGTTCTGAACTGAAAGTACAGTCTTCAACTGCTTACACTCTCGACACTGCAATCGAAATCGAAAACACACAGCAAGGCGAGGCTCCAAAGGAGTACAGTGCATACTTGCGCATCTTCCGTTACGACGACAACGAAGACCCAATCAACTTCATGAGAGAGTCATCGAATATTCGTTATCAGCTTATTACTATAGATAACTCGCAAGACTTCTCTCCTGTTGCTGGTGCTCATTTCTTCTTGAATCCAAAGGTTCGAAACAATAGTGAAGCCAATTGGAAACGAATTGTCAACCAAGTCACAGGACAGATAATTCCATCTACATGGTCGTCAAACTTCGGTGGAGTAATTGATGCTTGGATAGACGACGGCACGGGCCAGAAAGTGCTTCGCACACTTGCAGGACAGACAATCAACATCGAATACGAGCCGTGGGAGCAGTTCAAGACAAATGCTTCATCGCTTATGTCTTTGGAAATCAATTTCGCAGTTCGCAATATAACTGCTGAGGAAGACCCAGCGCTTGACATCTGCCAGGCAATAGGACAGGCAGGACAGCTTCTTGGTTTGCGCATGAAGCCTCTTACAGCTTTCCTAATGGCACAGCAACATCAGGTAGAGAACGACCAGGATTGGGGCTTCGAAGAAGGAAAGCGCACACACTGTGTAATTGTGTTGAATCCGCAAGTTATTGCCAAGGCAGACGACGAGCTGACTTGGCAGAGCCAGGATGCTGCAATGTCTCCTTTGGCACTTGCAAAGATTTACATCAACGGTTACATCAACCGAGAGCTCGACTATCCAGTAACTTCGGGTGCTTGGATTACCGGTGCAGGACACGGTGGCATTAAGTTAGGTTGTCCATCTGCAGACCTCGATATATACGGCATTCGTTGTTATCGTGGAATTGCTTTGTCTGCACAGAACGTAGTACAGAATTATATCGCTTCTCTGCCAACAGCAGACGAGAAAGTAGCAGTCCGCAATGCAAACGACATTCTCGACGGCTATGGCCGAATCTCTTATGCCAAGGTCAAGGCTAAAGGAAAGCGCTGTCTGACGTTGTTTGGACAAGACAACTATAAGCTCAACCAAGACAAGAAGAAAGGCTATCCTTGCTATTGGAGAATAGACTACTTCGACGATAACGGCAACTACATACCAGAGTTGTCAGGCACAATCTGTAAGGCTTCTTATGAGGCTTTCGTAGCTGGAACTCTCGGAGGCAAGAAGCCAATGTACAATACGGCGCAAGGTTCGACTGCCAACACTTATTGGGATAACAATGAGCAGACAAAGCTTGACAAGGTCACATATGTTATCAATGTCTTGTTCAGCTCTCTGCATTCTGATTTCGGTTGGAAGGCTGAAATGTCTACACCAGACGGAGAAGGCAAGTGCTCTAATCCTATGTACTTTGACGGCAGTCAAATCACACCCTCGGATTATGCCAATCTCACTACTGCACAGCAGGAGCGTGTTACTATCGACGTAATAGACGGTTGGATTGACGGAAATGGCAAGTATCATGGACAGTGCTACACATCTGCTTTAGGTGCTCCTTTGGCAACGAAGCTTGTGAACAAGATTAACTACGCTTCGCCTATGCAGTCTCACAAGATGGGTGCAACTCGTCTTTACAATGATGTGATGAAGGCAGTTACAGGTGGAATGGCATTGCACCAAACCAACAGCAAGGCTCGTTTCGCTGTGCTCGAGGATTCGTTCTTCTTCTTTACTGCACACCCAGACGACAATTTCAAAGTTGAGTATCGCGGTCTTTCTACGTTCGGTTCCGGTAAGTGTGACAAGCCAACTTGGGGCTATCCAACTAACAAAAATGCTTTTGTATTCGAAGGCGCAAACAATAACCTTCCATTATGCGACTTCCGAGTTCCGGCAGACGACGATGTAGTGTATGACCCATCAGAAGAGGCTTGGTGCTATAACGGAGTCGAGTCTATGGACTATGACTTGGGCAAGACTGAGTCAAGGCTTGACGGAGAAGGAAAAGTAATAATGCTTGACGACGAAGCAGCAGAGTTCCCGACACAGAAGAACGAAGCAATCTTCAGAAAGTATTGTAACTTCATCTATACTCATGGAACTGCATTGGAGTATTTCAGAGGTTCAAGAACGCAGTTCGAGCAGAAGTACGCGGCATTAGTCGCTGCAATGAGCCATGACTCTCCAACTTATGACCCTGATGCTTCTGAGCAGGTTGCAGATATGCAGAAGAAGAAGTATTGGTTTAGTGAAGGTTCGGAGCAGTTTCATTTAGTACGTTATGACTATGTAAGAACTAAGTGGGTTGATGCTGGAACATTCGACTTGAATGGCACAAACTACTACACTGCAGGCGCAGTCGATTTGTCACAAGACGGAATGACAGCACAAGCTTATCAAGATTGGTACAACTCTGATGACAGAGGCGATTACGTGAAACTTAACAAAGTTTTTCGCTATGCAATAGCTCGTCATGCTGCTGCAAACTTCTCTCTTGTCGGACATGCAGGTTCTCACAAGGTTCATTACAACCTTGTAAACTTCTTCATTGCAGGTACTGATAACTGCTCGAAGAATACTTATTACCATGCAGACCCGAATACAGGTTTGATTTGGTTAGACCAGGATGATATGGACACAATCTTCAAGACTGATAACAATGGTCGTCAGACGAAGGTTTATTTCCTTGACAGAATAAACGATGTATCAGACTATGCTGCTGGCTACAAGCCACAGATAGACTTCGAAGGACGTGCATCAAATCTGTTCAACCTTATCGAAGTTATGTGGGAAGAACTCAGCGACGAGCTTCGTGCAAACATGCGCCAGATTCTTACTGCAATGGCAGGTTTGGTTTCTGCAAGTGACAGTATTCCTGATGTTAGCGAGAAGGTTAGCGCTTGGGGTTGTCTGCACAAATACTTCTTCTCAATTCAGAAGTATTTCCCGCAGGTCGCTTACAACGAGCAGGCTCGTTTACGCTACGAATACCCGAAGTCGTTCGGATACATTTCTCGAGGCAATCAGTCTCGCGGTATCGACCCTATTACACAGTCTGTCGGCAATCAGCTTGAAAGCGAAGTACAGTACATGAAGCGCAGACTAGCACTTATAGCCTCTTATGCTTGTTGGGGAGATTTCTCTTCTGGTGTAAATACAGGTGTCGTAGGTCTCGAAGATAGCGGTTCTTCATTCAACGTTTCTCCTGGCTCAGGTCGTACAGGAGGCAATTATGTGTTCGATGTAGTTCCTCATCAGTTCTTGTACCCGACAGGTATGGCTGACAGACGAGCAATAGACCCTCACGTTCGCGTAGCTCCAGGACAGCATTATCAATTCACTGTAGCAACTACAGGTGAAATTAGCGGTGACTCTTCTGTTGGTTTGGCTGCACTGAACTACTATCGAGAGATAGGAAACGTAGGAAATATGGTTGTAGGCAATAACTCATTGAATCTTAACGGTTCGCGTCTTACGAAGTTTATTGCTGAGCCTTCTGCTGGAGCATCGCAATTCTTCGCTCCGAAGGCAATCGTATTTACAGGTGTTCCGAATGTAGAGCAGATTTCTATGAATGGCAGTGCAAGCATCTACGGTACGTTAGACTTTTCAATCCAAGCTCGTATGCAGACGTTAGACCTCAGAGGAACGAATGTATCTAACATAGTTCTTCCACAGTCTTCTGCTATCACAAGTGTGAAGTTAGGTACTGCAATGACTTCAATCAATGCAAACAATTTACCGAACCTATCAGAACTTACAGTAGGCAATGTTGGTGATACAGCACCTGCACAGCACATAGTTTCAATACGCATTATGGACTGTCCTCTTGTAAGCTCACAGAATATTGTGACTGCTGCTTGGCAATCAAACAACGAAGTGCTCGATACAATTTCTGTCAACAAGATTGATTGGAGCAATGTAGCTTCTGCTTTATTGCAGTGGGTAACGGGCATACAGAACACTGATATGGCAGGTAAGATTGCTGTTACTTCTACTGAGATTGTAAATGCAGCACTGAAGCTGGCTTTGCTGAATAAGTTTGGCGCAATCGATGAACAAACTAATAAATTGTATATAACGTATTTGACCCGTGCAGTAGTACAAATGAGAATCGTAACTCAACGCTTCATAATTCAAGCTCCTGGAAGCTATCCTTACAAAGTTTCTATCTTTCCTTCACAGGCTAATACGTTCAAGAAGATTGCTTGGTCACTTTCTGCAAACACTGTAGGTGCAACTGTTGACGCAAATACAGGTGTTCTTACAGTACCAAATCTTGGTTCTGAGGCTGCTAATACTGTTGCTCAACTTACGTGTACTGTGACATTGCTCGATAACACGACAATGTCTGACACAATCAATCTAAAGTTATTCAACAGACTTCCTAAGGTTGGAGATTTCGCTTATGCTGATGGAGAGTTCGACGCAGAACTGTACTACGGCAAGAACGTAGTAGGTATGGTATATAAGGTTACAGACTATGACAACTTAACTGCTGATGAACGTGCAAGACACTTCGAGGAAAATACCGAGTGGCAGACCGCTTATGAGAATGGACAGAAGTTGTACGAAGTTCTTGTAGAGTACAAGTCGAACGTCTCTTATAAAACTTATGATGGAGCAACTACTTTCAGTTCAACTCCTTGGGGAATATTTCCTAGCAATTCAGGCGGCATTACAGCAGCAGAACGTGAAAGCATTGCAACTGCTGTCACAAATGCAGGTTATGCAATGACAGCGGTACAGGTTGCTGATATTCCTACAATAGCCAATAACACTACGCATGGTCTTCCGAACGCTGACGGTACAGGAGTGCAATTCTCTGTGCGTGACTTCTCTGCTTACGATGACAACCAAGACGACGGTTTCATGGTATATCCTTCAGCTTCTTCTCCTGCAGATTGGAACGGTAAGCAAAAGACCAAGCTCATCGTTGAGCACGCAAACAAGATTCTATTGGCTTATGTCATAAATATGGTGGATGCAAATGGTCGCACGATATGGGATGAGCTCGGAAACCCAGACCACATCATCCCTGAGAATAATACTGAGCTTGCAGACTTGCTTGTCGCTTTAGCCAATATTGGAGGTAGCCCTCGGTGGCGTCAGGTCGCATATCCTGCCGCGTATTCTTGTTACCTTATGGAGCCAGAAGCAGATGATTTGCACGACCAATACAAGAGAGGATGCTGGTACTTGCCTGGAGAAGCTGACAAAATTCGTTTGTACATCTTCTTCCGCAACTCGAGAGCTTTAACTCCAAAAGACACTGGCACACCGACTGCGGCTTACTCTGACGAGGACAACGCAGAACGTGCTCCAGAGCAAACGGAGGCAAGAAAGCCAATTTATGCAAATGCTCTAAAGCGTTCAGCTGATAAAGCTCTGACTTGTCCTATTGCAATGCCTACACAGTCGGACACTTGGAGTAGCACGGAGTACGGCGGCTCCAACGTGTGGTACATAAACTTCCGCGACGGCTACGTCCACGCCACCACCTACGACAGCAAGAATAGCTCGCTCGTTGTTAGACCAGTTGCGGCATTCACATTTGAACTTTAGGCTTTTCGCCTTTGAACTTTAAGGGGCTGCTCCTTCCGGAGCACGCCCCACTTAAATCCTCCAGAAGTTCAAACAATAACTCTTTTTAGAAAAGAGATAGTTAGAATAAAGATAAAAACTATGTCTGAACAATATCAGCAAGAAATATCATCGGAAAGTTCGGAGTTCAGTTTTTCGGAACGTGTTGTAGGTTTCTCAAGATTGATGCTTGTTAAAGAGTTAGATACTGCGGATTGCTTCAGAATACAAACTGTGCTAAATTCTTACTTAGGATTTGCTAAAGGCAAACGCACTTATAATAGAAGGAAGCAATTACTACAAATGTTGCCACCAGAGTTTTATAAAGTGCCGTAAAACACACAGGTCTTTACGAAGGTATCAAGACAAGAAAGAAGAATAAACCACTTAAATTGGAATTATAATGACAGTCAAGTTAAGCATAGCCTCTTCAGAAGAAGCTCCAATGACAATAATACGCTCCTTCTTATCAAGAGCAGAGAACATTACTCTTTCTCTTAGCACGGCTAAAGACGGAGAAGTTTATGAGTATTCGTCTTTAGACATCATCAACGAAGGAAGCCGATTGTCGCTGACACAGCTGCTTAAAATAGTCGATTCTAAGGGCATTACTCTGACTGCTCAAGAACTTGCTAACGTATCGTTGGATTATGGTGTTTCAGAACGTGACGAGCTTATAGTTGTTCTGATTCGCACAAAGTACACTGTCGATGCTGAACTTGCAGTACAGAGAAAGGCTATCCAGGGAAATCTAACTGAGTTCGAAGAATACTCTGCGTTCGTTCAAAGATGCAAGAATCTTGCAACGGCTGCAGTAGCACTTTTTCCAAAAGAACAGGAGGACGAGGCATGAAGAAAGCACCATCTACAGTAGCGCTGCAATACTATGCGTTCTTTGCAGACGTAGCGCTTACTTCATACTTGCTGTTCCGGAGCAAAGAGCAGCAAGCAGTTATCGAAGACAGTGCAGCATTTTGGATTGTCTCTTCTCTGATTATAACATCGATGTTACTGCTCTTCGCAATTCTTATAAGAAAGAAGATGTGCATCTTAAATCAGTTGTGCATAGTGTTCGACTTGGTTGCGACAGAGTACATTCTAAGTAAGATGTTCTTCAACTTCTCAAACTACGATACAATACTCGCTTATATAGGTGTCGTAATTGCGTTTGCTCTTATCTTCTCAACGATATGTATAGTGCTCAATGCAATTTGGCAACACAACAGAAAAGAGAGTCGAAGAAAGAGCAGACAAAAATTCTATTTTTGAGAGCAGTTAGCGCGCGTTACGTGTAATTTATTACCATCGTTGTGTTTGTCGTTTGTGGGCGGCTTGTGCTTGACTTTTTGGGCAATTTTTGGTAGAACTTAAAGTAAAATTTTTCCGAAAATAAGAAATTAAGAAAATTGCATGAGTTTATTAAAGTACAAGCTAAAACGATATCAAGCGCAAGACATCAAATTTCTAATAGAAGCAGAACGTGCTTGTGTTTTCAACGTCCCAGGCTCTGGTAAGACGCCAACAGCTTTGGGATGTTTCCAGTTATTATCAAATAACGGTTATACTCACTTCATAGTAGTTGCAGAGCCATCACTACTGTATCAGTGGCGAGACGAAATCGAGAAGTTCACTGACTTGCAGCCCTATGTGTGCAAATCTCTTACGAAAAGTAAGCGCGACGCGTTGTACAAGCAGTGGTCGGACAGTAAAGAGCCAGGCATCTTAGTTATCGGCTATCCTTCTCTAAGAATGGATTATGGAGAGCTTTATCAACTTTGCTATAATAACAAGATAAAATCAAAAGGAGCATTAGTCTATGATGAAGCAGCTGTATTGTCTAATAACAACCAGACTTCACTAAAC
>DAIOXG010000002.1:0-48058 GCA_036758085.1 Prevotella sp.
CTTTCGTAACGTCCTTTACGTCTACTCATAAAAATTATTCACCCTCCGTACAGATATCTTGTAGGGCATCGTCTAACCTGCTTAATTCGTGACACATGAAACGAGGTAAGATGCATCTCTCGCCATGCACGCACGGGTACTCCGGCGGCGTTCGTGTCAAAATATCAAAGGGTAGTTTCGGACTTTCATCACGGGAAGTATTTCTCCTTTCGTAAGGGTCATAGTTCACCCTTTGGGCTACTACGATTGACCCAGACCATTTCTGGTTTACGAAATCCGGGGCGACGCCATTGGAATTCCTTGCGTTGTTATTGTTCGCGTTGCCGTTCGTGTTCACATTGCAGAAGTAGTTGCTGCTGACGTAATAAGGAGAACGCTCCCACCACCAAGCAGTGGAACAGAGAGAGGCAAAAGACTCCCAACCGACAGGTTTTACAGAAATACACCCATAAATCTTCATAGACGTTTACCGGCTCTTATCGCTTTTCAACACATTGGTCAAAAGACCATTTTCTGCATCGATTAAATCACCAAGTTCCTGCGCCATGTGCTCCAGCTTTTTCTTCGCGTCTGACGCACCGACAGAGTTTCCACTACCGGTTGTAAAACAACCGGACGGGTTCGTCATCATCAAGTCGTAACAATGAGCAAGGTGGACATCAAGAGCCATCAGGGAGGCTCTCGCTTCGAGCAGATGCTGCTTACGAAGTTCTTTTCGTGCCGCATCAGATGGATAGATGCTGTTTGCTTTTTCTGCGTGGTCTACAACTTCTGAGGCAAGCTCCGACACGGACTTAGATACGAGCCGGGAGTACCGAGATGACAACCTCGACAGGAAAGCGATGGTTTGGATGTAGATTTTGTTCGCCACATTGACGAACTCAGCCTTACTTTCAGACCTGTGTGCTTTTAAGACTGACATAAGAATCTCCTTTCGTTCTTGGATTTATTAGCTCCGAATGCACTATTCTGGAGCCGTTCACCACTAATCGCAAAGGGTGTACCCTTGCTAATTATAGGATGGGGAGGGGGACGAGGTTCCCTTGCATTTACCGCAGAGGGTGTACCGTCCCTCTCCCTTAATGATTTGAACACGCCCACTTCCGTGGGCTTGATACTGTTGATGCAGGATTAGACGCGGAAAGCCGGGGCGACGCCATAGGAATACCCTGCGGAGTTATTGTACGCGTTGCCGTCCGTGTTCACATAGCAGAAGTAGTAGCCGCTGACGTAATAAGGAGAACGCTCCCACCACCAAGCAGTGGAACTTGTTGAGCTGTGACGGTATTTCACCTTCGAATTTCCAGCAGAGTAATAAGCGTACTGCGCCTGATGGTTCTGCTCAGAAGAGTTTGCATAGGAACGTGTACCGAAAATCTCATACTCAGCCAGCAACGGAAGGTAGTCCACCGAAGCAGTAACATTGGACGCCGTGTTTGTGCCGCCACCCGTGTTATCCGTGTAGATAGTCATAGGCTGCATCACAGCACGGAGGTCAGACGGAAGTGCCGCCATCAGGGTGTTTGCAACAGGGTTGGTCGCGGTCGTAGCGGTAGCATCTCCATCGTTCGTATTCGTTGAACCAAGTACGTCATAGCGAAGGTCACAGCCCTTCCAACCACCAGAGTTGGTGTTAGAACTATGGTTCATATTGAAATACTTGGTGTCATTGGTGTAGTTGGTACCATATCTACCGTCAATGAGGCAGATATCGGTGCCACCGCTCAGCGCAGTCTTGAACGTACCAAAGTCAATACCGGTTGCACCGTTGTGGTTAAAACCGATGATGTAAACGTAGTAAGTGCCACTCACAGACTGCGTGCCAACAGTACCACTCACAGCGACAGCCTTGCGGTCACCGACCGCCCAGTAGCTTGCGCCTGTTCCAGAAACACTGTGGATAGCCGCCCAAGAGTTGTCATTCAGCGTAGCAAGAATAAATTCTGCTGTAACTTTGACAGTCTTACTTGCCGGTGCAGAATAGTTCGTACCAGCAGTGCAGCTCACGGTGATAGTAGCTTCGCCATTTGTTTGGTGGACGTGAGAAACAGTAACTGTATTCCCGCTACGGGAAACAGTGGCAACGCCAGTTGCGCTGGAGGTCACGCTCAGCGTGCCATCGTGGTTGCCGCCAATCGTGAACGTATCAGTAAGCTTACTCAAGCTAAGCTTGATTGTTGTCTTACTCACAGTCAACGTACCAGTCGCTTTACCAATAGACCAAACAACGTTCTTGGCGGTAGTCGCCCCATCAGACCAGCGATAGTCGGTTTTCGGCGTAAAAGAAGCCGTGTAATTGCCTGCGTTCGTGCCGGATGTCGTACCGCCAATCGTCATATAAGTCGTGTTATAATTGCTCCAACTCGGAGACTGAGAAGACTTATTGTAGGTCAGTGTACCGCTCTGGGCGGGTACGTTCGCAATCGTGATACGGTTTGCTGTACCAGTCGTCCGCTGAGACGTAGAGGTGTTGATACCGCCGTCCGTGGTCTCTGGGAAGAAAGCAATGTAATACTTCGTTCCGTTTGTCAGACCGGTAATCGTCAACGGCGTGCTGGAATATCGGTTGCGTGTCGTGACCTTTAGCGTATAAACAGCGCCGGAATCATCCTTGCTTGTAGGGTAGCTGCCGCTCTTCACAACAATTGTGGTGCTTGCCCACGTTGCCAGTGTCACGCCATCGGCAGAGATAGAAGCAGAAGGGTCAGTCCACTTAACGGTCATCTTACCGTTGCCTGCTTCAGAAGAAGCACTCATGCCGGTAACATTCCAGCTTGTGATGCCTGCAACCTGAACAGTCGGAATCGCATTGAATTCGTCATCCGTGCTGTCAGTGTAGGCATTTGCAGTTGTATAGGGGAAGAACTTATAGTAATACTTCGTTCCGTTGGACAGACCACTGTCACAGAAGTAAGTATTCTTATAAGCGTCTCGTGTTTTACTATCGAGAACGATAGTGCCGTCACGACGGCTTGTAGGCGCGGAGCCTGCCTTACGAACAAGCAGGGTGCCGCCCCAAGCAGCAATCGTAGAACCTGCCACAACGAGGTCATCGGGGTCAGTCCACTTCACATAGACTTTCCCAGAAGAAACCTGCGTGGTAATACCGGAGACAGCCGCAAGTGTCAGACCACCACTGCCTGAACCTGCGCCGCCGGGGAAGTTAGATAAAATAGGCATTTTACGCCCCTCCTTTAACCTAAGAGAATGATGTAAACAGGAATGTCACGCTCTGGCATCTCGCCATCAGCGGCGATAGTCAATGTACCATCAGCCTGTCCGATAACTGAGAGCATTGCCTCACGAGCAATTTCACGCTGTTCTGCAGTCGCATTATGAGCAACAGAGATTGTGCCGTTCTGCGATGCGGTAAGCCCGCTAATCGTGAGGGTTTGCGTGTAGGGCGCATCGACACCAACCCATGCAGACGCAAGCAGAGTGGTATTGATTGCCACACTGCTGTTTGCTTTCTCACCAAGGGCAGCATCGATTTTTACCATATTGGAGTTCTCGGTTCCATTCATCTGGTTGCGCCATTCCTGAAAGCGAGTTGAGCTGTCATCGGTCAAATAGAGGTTGTAGTTTGGTGTGTTACTCATTTACTGCACCACCCTTTCAACCAAGCAGGATAACAACGACTGGAATATCGCAAGTGGGTACAGACCCATTTGCGGCAATCGTTACAGAACCCGCTGCTTGACCACAGATATACATTTCTGCTTCAGACGCAGCAGAGAGCTGTTCATCGGTAATGCTCTGAGACAAGCCGATAACACCATTCTGCGTTGCACCAAGCCCAGCAATGGTAAGTGTCTGCTGTCCACTCGCCCATCCTGCTGCGGTCAACGTAGCGGTAACAGCGTTGCTTGCATCACACTTTTCAGCAAGAGCAGTCAGCATCTCTTCATCATCAAAGGGGAGCTGAGAATACTTCTTTGTACCGTCTCCAACTTTCTTACGAACGCTACCACTGGCTGTATCAACAATGATGATTTCACCATCCAAAAGGATGGGGTCTTTTGCTGTCCAGTTTGCGCTCGTGTCTCGCTTTTGTCTGATTCGTGCATTATATTCAGCCATACAGTAGCCTCCTTATAAGCAAAGCCCCGCCGTGCATAACACACGACGGGGTTGCTTGTGTTTTATTTATGCTCAGATGTTAACAGAGGCGCTGCCACAGTTGAACACAATATAACCGGAAGCCTGCTTCAGCTCGGTAATATCGTGCTCATGGTTGCCAGCAGCCTTGCTGTCCCAATCCGCAACCTTCTCGGCGGAGATGCCGTCAAGCACAGTCTTGTTTGCGTGCTCATGCTGCTTAGTAACAGCGCCGTCCCACGCATCGACCTTATCCTGAGAGATAGCGTCGAGAATAGTCTTATTCCCATGCTCGTGAGCCTTCTGTTCAGCAGCATCCCACTTTGCCTTATCGCCAGTAACAATCTTGTCCAGCTCAGCCTTATTCGTATGGCTATGAGCCTTGCCGATGGCGGTCTGCACATCAGCGTGGAGCTGTGCCAGAGTCACAGAGCCTTCCGTAAGAGTAGCAGTTACCTTATGGTCGGCGCTGACATCAATCACAATCTGGTCGCCAACCTTGGAGCCAGAAGTGACGTACTCAATCAGGCTGCCAACATTGATGTAGATGTTGTCTTCAGTAGCGTTGGCAAGAACCAGATGCAGGTATGTACCAGCCTCGCCCCATGCACCAGCCTCAGCCTTTGTCTCAACCGTACCAGACTCAACAACCATATCCTTTGGGATGTCGATATTCACATCCAGATTAGTAGCGGTCTGCTTAATGTTGTAGCGCTTTGCCACACCATCCGGGGTAGAAGGAGTGACAGTTACGGTATAGTCGGTCTGAGCAGGAATCTTACCGATTTTCTCATCGACATAACCAACAACAGTCGTAGCTGTTGCACCATCGGGCAACACGCCAACTCGCTCATTCAGTGCATCAACGTCAGCCTGTGCATCATCGCCAGCCTTCTTCGCTGCCGCAATTGCTGCGTCCTTACCATCTGCGTAGGTCTTTGCATCTTCCAGCGCCTTAGTCGCAGCGCCAGCCGCGTCAAAAGCGCCTTCGTCTTTATAGGCGGCAGTACCAAGACCGTGAACCTTCACGTCTTCGCCATTGAACTTGACAGTACCATTTGCAGTGCCTTCAGCCAGCGTATAAACGGTCTCGTCAGGAATAGTGATTGTGCTCACCAAATTCCAAGTAGATGTACCCTTTGCCTGAGAATACAGGTGGAACTTGCGGCTATTGTCCGCATCGACCTCCAACTTGTACTGGGTATCAGTATCCTGAATCTCGCCTGAGATGTAGTCGGACAGACCATCAATCTCGTTTGCGGAATAGGTGGGCTTGGAAGCTGCTTTTGCCCAGTCGTACACGTCAGCAGCCAAACCAGCAGTGAACTGCAGCTCGCTGAATTTGTGTGCGCCGTCGCCAACCTTAAACAGAACAGCAGGCTCCTTCGCTACGGCACCAGTCTCAGCCGGAACGACAACAACGGCGACTTCACCGACAAGCAGTTGGGGGTCTTTTTCAACCCACTGTGCGTAGGTGTCATACTTCAGAGAAATGCGGGTATTAAATGTTGTAGTAGCCATAAATGATTACCATCCTTTTTATGATTTAGTTAGAGCGGAGCATGAAGCTCCGCTCATTTTGTTTTGAATCAGACAGAGGCGTTGCCGCCATCGAGAATCAGAGTATCGCCATCAGACTGAACCAGCTTGTTCATGTTGAGGCTATTAACCTCCATGCTGCCGTCTTCAGCAACAGCGACCTTATTCTCTCCGGTGGAACTGGTGACAACACCAGCAGTATCACCAGCAAATGGAATGTTAACTGCCTTCTCAGAGATGTTCAACGCGGCACCAGCCAGCTTGATAATCTCGATGAGGTTCTTGTTTGCGCCCGCTTCAACGCCGCCAAGCTTTTCTTTCTCTTCATCGGTGTAGTCGTTGGCACTCAAACCTTTGCCTGCAACCTTATCGACCTTACCAGCCAGAGCATCAGGGAGACCAGTAACTTTAGCCGGAGCGACCTCCTTGACTTCGAGTTTACCCTCTGCAGAAACAGTGAACTCGTCAGAAACACTCTTGACGTAATTGGCTTCTGCACCTTCTGGCAGAGCAACCAACTTTTCCTTCAGCGCAGTCGTAAAGTCCTCGGTAGAGAGCCCCTTACCATCTACCTTGTCAACTTTGTTGGCAATGGCAGTAGCAATAGCTTCGTTCATCTGCTCTGTGGTGGAATAATTGTCGAGGTTTACACTCACATCATCCAGACGAACAACTTCGGTATCTACCTTTGCGTAGATATCATAGAAGCCGGTATCTGCATTCATCACGAGATAGAGAACATTATCCTTGGCTTCAGAAGCCGCAGGGACTGCATCAACCTTCGTGAAGCTTGCATGACCAGTCTCAGCGATAGCCGCCTTGATTGCCTCCGCGATTGCAGTAGCGGTCATAGCGTCAGTGATACCATAACCTTCAAGTGTGGTAGCCTTATCAGCTTTACCAGTCTGGAGGTTTTGAATGTCCTGTGTATGACCAGCGACGGTATCAGCCAGACCGGAAACGGTGCTGGTATCAGGTGTGTACCACTCAATAGCAGTACCAGCCGCGTTGATGCGAGGCTGCTGACCTGCGGTGGCGGAACCAAAGCCCTTCAGAGCGACCTTGCCATCAACAATCTCGATGGACTTGCCATCGCCAAGGACGGCAGAACCAACTGCCTTCAGGGTCTTGTCCGGCTGAATAATGTACAGGTCGGCGGAAGATTCCGTTACGACGCAAACATTTTCGCCATAAAAATAAGTGCCGTCCGAACTACCGACTTCAACAGCGGTAGCGGCGGCAGCTTCAGCAGCACTCAGAGAAGAGAAGTAATAACGTGCGTCCAGAGGGAACGCAGTTTGCGGATTAAATGAAACCGCAAAATTCAGTTTGCCAAAATCAGCCATTATGCGTCACCTCCATATTAGATTGTCACTTTATAGGTGTTTGCAGTATCGTTGGCGTTAGCCATATCCATCACATACACCTTATAGTCGATTGCCTGATAACCGTTCGCGCCCTCGACAGAAACGACGGTCTTGGTGAAAGCAGTCTTAACTTCCGCGTTCATACCATTCACGTCCTGCACGGAGCTAACATCACGCAGCGTTGCGGGATACGCGAACACAACGCGAATGGCGCCAACGGGGATTGCGAGGTTGAAGCTGTTGCCAGCCGCCAGAGCCTTACCACTCTTACCGCTAAGACCACGCACAAGTGCAGAGTTCACTTCGCCATCCTTCGCTTCCAGCGTTCCGTAGAAGCTGTTGCGGTAGCCAGTGATTTTGCCTGTCGCCTTGCTCTTATTACCGGCAGCAATTTTACCGGCGGCATACTCATTACCGAGGTTCGTCACAGGAACAGCACCCTCACCGTGAGTCGCAGTAGCCGTAATAGCGTAGCTGGTAGCGTCGCCAACTGTCAGCTCATCGAACGAACCGGAGGCAGTATCCTTGGTAGCAGTACCGTCGGTTACGCTCCAAGCGGTAGCAGTAATACCAGTTGCAGGACCGTATGTATAGCTACCCGCGCTCAGAGAAGCGGTGTACGCAGGAGTGACTTTTGAACCAACCTCATACGCTGCAATTTGCTTACAAGTAATGGTCACGGCGGGTTGTGTTGCTGTCGGATTCTTTTCCTTCGCCAGAATGGACGCGAGAACATCCTTAACATTCTTGCCAGATGCGGCAATCGTACCAGAGCCAGAGCTCGGAACGGTCAGAACACCAATGGCAGCAGTGTACGTCAGGTCATCGGCAAAGTAAACATTCTCGGCACTGTAGTTTCCATCCATCGCAGCCCACACAGAGCCATCGTAGACATAGGCAGTGTAAGAATACTTGCCATCGGCAATCAGAGATTTGACAACAAAGATGTCATCTTTCTCAGCAGTAACGCCAGCCGCAGTCAGAACGCGAGTAATGACATCGTTGTCACTTTCGCCCTCTGCCTTCACGCCTTCATAATGGGCAGCACTTGCTCCACTGATAGCCTTCAGGTTCTCATAAGTGGTAACGCCATCACCAATCTTGAGAGTGCCAAGCTCCAAGTCAAAGCAAGGCTCACCAGCGGCAGGTACAACGTCTTTGTTAGCAAGCCAATTTGCCGTTGTGTCACGCCGAACTTGGATTTGGGTCTTCATCGTAGTATTGGGCATAACTTTCCTCCTTCAAAATATTTTTGCAGAATGGTTTCATTGGATACCGTTCGCAGCGCCGCCATCAATCACTTTGACATCGCCAACGCTAATGTCGCCTGTATTAACGGGAGACAATTTCCCGTCAGCAGAAACGATATACGGAACCCAATCAGAACCGTTATGCACTGAAATAATGTGTCCAGCACAATCGTAGGTCTTGACCCACGCCTGTGCCTCGGTTAACGTCTCAAACTGTTTGCGCTCGGAGATATTTTTCATCTCACCATTCGCATCGTAGAAATACAGTTCGGACTCTTTGTTGTCGCTGGTGATAATCAGACTATCTTTTGGGATAGTACCGGAAGCAATTGCAGCGGAAATTCTACCTTTCTTTCCGTAAGCGACTCTCACGCCCATCTCATATCACCTCCGTCAATCAGAATTGAATCACGGCATCTTCGTCCACTGGGTCGTTGCCGCTATTGCTTGTAAAATGGATAACGTCATCATCTTTAACGAGCTTGTCAATCTCCTCTTGGATGGCGTCCATATTGCTCTCCGTGTCCTCTGTCTTCTTCTGCATCTCGTAAATAGCCGAAAGCTGATGGTCGCAGATATAGTCGTCCATGTTCTTGGATTCCTCGACATAAAGCAGACACTCGCCACTCTTTGCGATGGTCGGGTTAGACGGCGTGCCCGAGAAGATTTGAAGCCATGAGCAAACTTCTCCGGGGAACTTTGTCAGTCGGCAAGAAACCGGAAATACATATTGGTAATAGGCTTCTTTGTATTTCTCGCTTTGGCGTTCCAGCCGCACGATGTCAGCTACACCGTCTGCACGGATGTAGCTCAAATAAGGGGTCGCAGTCAGCATATCGATTTCGCCGACCTGCAACGGAATCAGGTAGATGATTTTCTGATTCAAGTTGTCGCCCCTATAAATCGGTTCATTCACAGTGATAACGAGGTTCATACTGTCATCCAGCTTGATATAAATCACTCGCGTCACCTCCGTTCGTTATAGGATAATGTAGTCGATGTCTTCCAGCGCCATATCGTCATAAGTCAGCAGCGTATCTGCGTCCATTTCGCTGAGCAGTCTATGCCGCTTCAAGATTGGCGTGGCTGCTGCTGACAACAAAATGCCACCCTTTTCCGGTGCCATAAATTGTGTGATTTTTTCCGTGATGCCAGCAAGGATTTCGACTGTACTCTGTATTGCCTCATACTTTTTTGCCGTTCCATCTGCGCTTGCTGAGAGCTCAATTCCAGACTCTCCGCTGCCAAGAGAGAAGTGAATCTCTGTTTCAATGACAGCGGCGGCAATTTGCATAGCTGTCCCCGCAGCAGTATAGAAACGGTAGCAAAGGTCAACGATTTCTGCACTCGGTTCGACCGGAGCATCAATGGTCAGAAAATTCTGTTCTGAAATCTGGCGTACATTGGCATCAACCTGAAGAGCCGCTGCAGGGTGGAGAAGGCTGTTCTTGAGCGACTGACGCACCTTAGTGTCAATATTCATTCTTGAACTGCCTCCACCCAATGATTTGGCAACCATAGCATCTACAGATGCAGCGGTGATTTGCAGCTTATCTTCAACGTCTGTGAACATATTCCGAAGCGTTTGCAAATCGTCGTTTGGTGCAATCTCAATAACGGTTGGGACAGGATTGAGAACATAGTGCGTTTGGAACTCCAAATCGATGTCCCAAGTCGATGCCATATGCAGTCGTTCGTTGCAGGTCTTAATCATCTTGTCGATGTGAGAGACCAGCTCAGAGCCAGTTTCAACAGCGATGAACTTCTGGAGGGTATAGCTCTCAAGGCAACTCTCCAGAATCATGCGGTTCGTCGCGGTCAAGCCATCACGGAATGGAATGGAGTAGACGATAATGTCGCATTCAGTAAGTCGTTTGTTTAGGTAAATATCAAACTCTTTTGCCATATGCGACTCAACTCCTTATCAGGTGGGGTTCTGAGCAGACAGAGACAGATAGCCTTCCTTGATGGTCATAATGGTTGCAGTCTCAACGCTACGCGGAGTAGAGAGCGTACCATACATCAGAAGATTACCGGCAGTAGCAGAATCAAAAATAACGAAATGAGTAATTGTACCCCAACTTGCAGTTGACTCATTGAAGTTGATAGCCTGACTGTTGGTAACGACACCATCATTTGGCTCGCTCAAAGAAGTTAATCTCACACGGGCATAACCTGCATCGATAGAGGGTTCGGTCACGCCAGAGCCACTGATGGTGGGTGCACTTGTGCTCAAACCAATATAGTAGTTAGTCGGAAGTGCCGGGGATGTCTTTGTGTTAAAGATGTTACCGGCGGCACAGTTTAAGAAATATGTCGTATTCATATAGCAGTCCTCCTTAAAATGGGCATAACAAAAGCCGAGACATACAATCTCGACTTATTGCCTGATGAAACTCTTGTTGATATTATTGGTAATAAACAGGATGCCCTGCTTGGGAATCTCGATATTACCGTTGATATCTTTGATTGTAATTTGATAGATATACTTGCCGCATAAATCCACTGTGTCCAATGGGTCTAATGTGACCGCCAACACATTCTCGGCAGTAATATCATCGTTAAAGTGCGATTCCATCGGCTTTGTAAGAATTGGCACACCCGTCTTATTGGTAAAGCTAACAATAGAGAAGTTTGCCGTACACCCACTTAATGCAAACGGTTGGTGGCTCTTATAAAAGTAGGTGTAGAATGCGAAGTCCTGCGTTTCTCCGGCTACAAAGTCGATGGTCGGTAGCGTATATGGGCTGTAATCACAGGGCATATAGGTTCACCGCCTTTACTTTTCACATTTGCTGCCTTCTGTATTTGGCTCCCCGATAGAAGCATCACTCAACATAGCAGCAACTTCCTCAATGACAGCAATACTGCCACTAAGATTGGCAAGATTCTGCTTGCCGTTTACGCTAACCGCATTCAGTGCATTCAACACAGCAGCCAGCCGGTTCATAATTTCATCTTTCATACAATCTCCTTTTTTACGATTGAAGTTTTTGAATCAAACTAACGAGTGAACAGTACGAACCCTGATATCTAACATTAACGTTATAAGCGTCCATGTTAATCCATAGGGAGTTGCCCTCAAAACGCATATTGGATGATGCATTAAGAACAATACCAGCATTAGAATACAGCTCCACAATGTTGGTTTGCCCCCCTCCATCGTTACCATAGCCACGGGTCAAACTTCCGTATGTCCCGTTTCGACCCCAATATATTTCGGCGCCAATCAAAGTCGGCGAGTAAATGGTACTGCCATTTATAAATGAACCACCAGTGTAATCGCCATCAACGATGTCCCTGACATCTGAGCGTAGCGTTCTTACTGACGAATTGGCAGAATCTGCTGTACTTTTTGCCGTATCAGCAGTATCCTTTGCCGTATCAGCAAGATTATAGGCGCTGTTTGCTCGTTGATACGCTTCGCTACTGCTCAAATTTGTTTCCGAGACGGAAGCCCAATTGATTGATGAGCCAGCAGCCATAGTGATTTTGCCTCGGACAGAAACATTACCACTGGAATCAACTGTGAAATTGCCATTGCCGACGTTCAGTCCATTGAGATTGAGATAACTGGCAGTGAACTCGTAGTTGCTATTCATCATGGAATTACCAGACTTGTCTTTGAATGATGCTCCAGATACAGTACCTTGGAACGTACCACTCTTTGCATACATATCGCCATTCTTCTTTACCCAAAATTTAGCGGATGCAGGAGAATCCGAACCTGCCCAAATTGCATAGGCGGAGTTGCTGTTTGTTCCAGAGCCATTCAGTGCGACATAGCTATTTCCGCTGCCAGCATGAAGGTAATCATCTTCAATAGTGAAGCCACCAATTTTACCAGAGGTAGCGGAGACCTTGCCACGAATGTAGACGCTGCCATCATCGATGTCGAGGTAGAAATTCGCATTCTGAGGCATCCCGTCAGCGTCGAACAGAATGTTGTCACGACTGCGCCCAAGGCTGATAAATGACGGGTAAACGGTTGTGCCATTGACAGAATACAATTCACCTGTACCAGCAGCAATGCCATACATAGGGTCAATGAGAATCTTGCCACCATTGTCCTTTTGGAGAACAAATGTGGAGTTATTCAGCCATGCGCCGCTTGAGTCCACTTTGAACTGCATGACACCATCATCGGTTTCATTCTCAATAACAAGGTTATTGCCGACAATAAGTTTGCCACCGATGACTTCTGCATTCACGCCAAAGTATGTTCCTACCTCATCGGATGCAAACAAACCAATAGCAAGTTTAGCAGTTGCCCAGTTATCATCGGTCATAGCAATCATGCTGTCCACGATACGAAGCTGATATTTGGAGTCACCGCCGACATGGATACCGCTGCCATTGATGACCACGCTCTGATTCTTGGCAGCAATAATTGTATTGACTGCCGCGTCCAACGAGCTCTTCATAAACTTCGAGACTGACGCCGCTTGATTTGCAGCTTGATTGTACAAATACTTGCTGGCATCAAAACTGCGGCTGGTAGAGTAACTGGTCTCCACCATGTCCTTCAATGTATTGACATAGTCTTTTCGCTTGAACCGATTTGAGAAGACAATCGAGAAGTTGCTATGCTTTTCAAAATCCAGCTCAAACTCAATGATGTATGGCATGATTGTCTGTTTCCCACCGACGTTGAGATACACACCCTTACCAAGCTCCAAACGATTTCGGAACGGTGCAAACTCTTGAGCAAACACAAAGTTTGCAGAGTCAACTGAAAATTCATATGTAGGTGTAGCCAAGTCTGCCAAAACATCCAGCGCATAGTCGTACAGCTCCAACTGCACAGAGTATTTCTGATAATCGCTAACGTTTGCAGTCAGGTACATAGAGCCAGAATAGCAGCGGAATGAAACTCTGCTACCTTCTCGTGTGGTCACACCGTCAACCGTCACGTTTCGGATATCAGATGAAAAAGATGACAACGAACCGACAAGCGTAATTGTGCCGCTTGAAGCCTTCGTAGTATTGACAGTGATTGAACCCGCGTACAGACTCAGCACATACTGGTTGTCTGAACCAACCTCCAGTGTGCCACGGATAACATCACCAGTGATATTGTGGCTTCCACTGAAGGCAAAGTTGCCACCAGAAAGTACATACATTTTCTTTTGGAACTCGCTGGTCAAATCGACCTCAGAAACAGAAGAACCATTTATAGATATGGTCTCGTTCGCCAGCGAATAGGAACTACCAGATACGGCTGTATCAACGCTTGTGGCAACAAAAGTGTCTTCGGTAATATCCTGCTCAATGATGTACTTGCGCAAAATCGCGTACTCTTCATCTGTGAAAAACTTGCTGATAGACAGCTCATTAACCACAGCTTGAATCTGCTCCGTATAAGACTTGGCATTTGCCTCAAGCGCAGAAACTTCATCTTCTTTCGCGGCAATCTCAGCCTTCTTTGCAGCAATCTTCTGATTGATTTCATCAAGCAGCTTCTGTTGGTTTGCCTTGCCGGTTGATGTGGTTTCCATTGCAAGCGCCTGAATTGTCACACTTTGCTGTGCAGTAAGCGTATCCAGCTCGCCCTTCAAATCTGCAAGAGCAGCTTGTGTTGCAAGTAATGTGGAAGATGCGGACGCCTGTAACGCTACCAAGCCTTTGTAGTATGTCTGGCGGTTAAGAACGGTACGTTGCCACGTTTCCCATTTTGCAGCAAGGGCATCAGGGAGGTCACCGTTCGCAATGAAATAACTAAGGTCGTAAATCCAGTTGGAGCCGATGGGGTTGACCTCGCGGATATCTACATCGTCACTACCATATGGTCTGATTGCAGTAACCAGCTCATCGGTCACTTCTTCGATATCGAGGCTCTCAACCAGATTATCAAAGTCCAGATAAATGGGGAGTGTCTCTAACTCGATATCGGCGTCATAGACATTGATACTGCGCTCGTAAGGGTCAAACACAAACACACAGCGGAACTTGTCTTGGCAATCGCCATACAGGAAGGACATGAGGTAGTCATCATACCCATCGAATGTGCGATAGCGCTGGGCAACAGACGGGGCAACATAGCCCATATGCCAACCATCGGCAACCTCAAGGACTCTGCCGATGATAGTGTCTGGGTCGTTATGGTTTGCCTGATTGAAGAACTTGAACGTACTGCCGTCGTCGCCATCTTCAAGGAAGAATTTCTTTGTGTCGAGAACTTTTTCCAAAGAGTAGCACTGAACGTGTTTCACATCAGAAATACCGTCAGCACTTGTCGTCGGGTTCATAACAACGTAGATACCATAGTGTTCGGTGTAGATGACCTTATATCCAACAAGCTCGTCGTAAATCCAGTTCTTCTCACCGTCAAGGACAGCAGGAACATCGAACGTCATTTCGCTTGGTTCTGCGAACTTGATGGACAGCTTTATATTATAGACGCCGGGGATAACGCCAATGGTTTCCTCATGCATTGTCTTCAGGACGAGCGTAGGCGTTTCGGGCGTACCGTTTTTATCAAACGCCAATTTGGAATAATCAAGATACAATCCGCAACACCTCCTTATCCTGCAACATTGTATAAGAACCTGCCAGAGATGGTCAGCACACCATCACCAGTTACTTTGATATTATTGTCTCCGTGAACCAAACGGAAAAAGTTGAGATTGAATCCATCGTATAGGTTGTAACCGCTCGTGAGCTCTTGAATGATACCGTTGCTGTTGTTGATAAAAACGGATGCACCGCTTGGAATGCCGGTCAACTTGAACTCTCGGTTGTCATCGTCCAGATTTACAAGCGACAGTGCACTTGTGCTGGATGCGGGTGCGAACGAAATCTCAGGCTTGAGATACTCACGCACCGAACTTTCATTGCGAAACAGGATGGTAGTCTCGCCGGAAATCGTGTACTGCTTCTCAAACGGGTAGCTATACGCATAGGGACAATCGCATTGAATAGTCGCCTGAAACGCGACGGGCAACCATCCATGTGAGATGGGGGTCAACTCAGTGACCATGCAGCGAAATTGAAGCTGCTCCATGTCCTGTTGCCCGATGGAAAGCCACTTGTACTCTTTACGTCCGGTCAGCCAATAAGCGATATCTTCAAGCTCATACCGGTCGAGCTCGCGCTCGGCACCGAAAACCAACTTGAATTCAAGCGGCTTGCTGTGGTAATTCGTTCCAAAGTAAATCGGCTGAATCCGATTGTTTGTTCTGGTTTCGACGATGGATGCTTTGTTGCCAAAACTCACATCGCTTTGACCTCTGCCGCCAATGTCATAGACCATAAGCCCGTACATTGCAGAGGACTCTCCGTCAAAAGTAAACTCATAACAGTTAAACATGGTTTACCGCATCCATCTCCTTTCATAAAATATCAGTGGGAGGGAGACAGAAGCTCCCTCCGCACCGTTAACGTTTAATATTCAGTTGTTTGATGACATCATTGGTGAACTGTCGATTGATTTCACGATGCTTCTCAACAGTCTCTTCGTTCGCGCCATAAATGACAACATCACCGAAGGACACGCTGGGCGCCTGTGTGTTATTGATTGGGGCGAAGGCAGAAGCAGCCTTTGTAACATCACCTTGCATCTGACCGAACATACGGCTCATGTCCGTAAGGGTGAGCAACTTGCTGAGTTTGTCCGACAGTGCGGTAGTGAAATCAATAATGCGATAGAGACCGGCTTCTTTCTTAGCATCGAGAACCGCCTCGCCCTTTTCAAGGACGGCAAGAATCTCATTTTGCTTTAGAGTCGGCTGGTCACCTGCGATACCACCGGTGTGGTAAATGTATTTACGATACTTCTTATACAGAAGTGCACCGCCATCCACATACCACGTTCCGTTTTGACGGTAAGCATTTACGCCATACTGACCAAGCATCGCGCCGAGGGTCAGATTGCGCTTATCAAGCCGCGCCTTCTCTTCCTTGCTGGCAGTATGGTGGGCTTGGCTATTCGCATACATCTCCTTGATAATGGCATGAATCATTTCCTCGTTAGAGGAGCTGTTGTCGTATGTCGTTTCTCCAACAACATAATTCGTACCAGAACCATTTGCAGCATCGATGTCAGCACCAATGCTATTCAATGCGTTGACATAGCTTCCGTATCTCTGTGCGGCAGCTAAAGCGTTTTCCCAAGCTGTCGTGATAGTGCTGCTCAGTTCATCACCGTACTGATAGTTCCAAGCAATCAACTCATCATAGAGCGAATTCCAGTTAGACTGGATATAGGCGATAGCCATGTCATACAGCTTCTGATAAGAAGAGATACTGTCCTCAAGCACTTTGATTTCTGCATCTTTCTGCTCTTCATATGCTTTCTGCATATCATCAAGCGCATCTTTTTGAGCATCTACCGCATAGTCTGCCTGAGTATCAGCAAGTTCCTTCTGAAGCCGAGCCATTTCCTCTTCAAGCTTTGCCTTTTGTGCTTGTGCATCACGGCTGTCATCCAAGGAAAGGGCGTTGATACGAGCTTGCAATTTAGCAAGCTCCTTGACCTTCTCAGCTACCTTGTCTTGATAATCTGCCTCTGACTTCGCAGCCTCAAGAGCCTCTTTGCGCAGGGAAATGATGTCGGCATAGGCATCTTTCATATCCTCAAGCGCATCAATTTGGTCGTTGATACGTTGCTTGAGCATATCCATAACGTACTTCAGGATGTCATCGAGACCGTCCTTCATGTCGTTCAATTCCTCTGCCGTCTTACCTGCAGTCTGACCGATACCGCTAACGGCACTGTCAGCCAAAGAACGAATGGCATTGATGTTATGGAGAGCAGCTTGATACTGGTCATCGTCCAATCCAAGCAAGGCAAGGTTAGCATACACCAACCCCCAAGTGGCGTTTGTAGCCTCTGTAGTAGCATACAGAAGGTTGTTCAGGTCTTCAATAGAGTTTTCCTGCAATGCAAGGCGAAGGCGCTCAACGTAGGTCATAGCCTGATTGAGAGCAAGCTCCTGTGTTTTCGCAGCAAGAACTTTATTGATGTTCTCTTCGTTGATAACCAGCAGCCCATTTTCATCCATAAGGTATTGCATATACTGCGCACCCAGTTCGATGATGGACTGCAAAGTATCAATCGTAATATATCCGTTCGCGGCATATTCATCGGCTGCATTATGGAGCGTTTCATACACATTTTGATATGCATCGACAACATCGCTCGCGGCAGTAACAATCTGCTTTAAGTAATCAATAATAGACTGCTTTGCAGATTTGATGTCAGCCTTTAACGTGCGGAGAGAGGAAGCCCCCTCTTGGTTTGAGTCATTGAGAGACTCCATCGTATCGATGAGCTCTTCAGTTTTCTTTCTGAGTTCGTTAGTCTCTTCCTGAGTAGCACCATAAAGCTCGTTAAGGTGCTCCATGTTATGAACCATGAACTCGTTGGTCGTAGCGTCATAGCTTACAGTGAATCCAAGAGCTTCGAGTTCTGCCTTACCATTGGCAATGGTTTCACTACGAAGGTTGTTCAGATTTTCAAGCGCATCCGCTTCGTCATTGTAAACATTGATAAGCTGCTTGGTGAGTGCAATCTTTTCTTCTTCCGTATCAGCATACTCAATTTGAGACTGCAACTTGGCAAGGCGCTGCTGGATAGACTCCAGCCGCTTCATTGCTTCGTAATACTCATCAATGTCAGCAAGATATTCTTCGACCTCTTTGCTGGAACCGCCGCTACCACCATTGCTGCCAGAACTACTTTCGAAGCTCTTGAGCGGGGTATTTTTCAACGCTTGGAGCGCGGCAATCTGACCATCGATTTGGGCAATCGCTTTTTCGTAGGACGAAATATCCAATTCAAGCTGTGACACATAGTCATCAAGACTAACCGCCGTAGCTTCATAGTTGTAATCTGTTCCCTTGAAATCACCTTTATACAAATCAAGGCTGAGACCGCCAGTCTGGGTTCCATCTGCACCACCGAAAATATTGGAACTACTGCCAGCAACTTCACCGCTTCCCATAGCAGCAATCGCCTGAGCGGTTTCGTGTGCCTGTGCAGCAATCTCGGAAATACTATTGCAGGAATTGTTGGCGTTAACGAAAATAGAGTGCGCCATGTTATATGCTGCTTTGGCAGCATTGTCATCCATGTTCTCAAAGCACTCTTTTGCAACGCGGGCAAACTCTTCTTCATTATCTGCCATAGCCGCAGCAGCGAGAGCATACGCCTTTGACTCTTCAACACCCATTTCAATAAGCGCTGCCGTCAATGCATTGCCCGTATTGATTCGATACTCAGCTACCTCTTTGGAAATCTGCCCTTCACCATCACCAACGTTTTTCGCAAGCTCAAGCTGCGCTTGGGCGCTTTCCATCTTAGCGGTCAAAACAGCCTTGTCTGCTTCAAGTTGCGCAATCTGGCTATCAATCTGGGCATCCAGTTCAGCCTTCTTGCCTGTAATGAACGAGTTGACAACATCCGCATTTAGCGTGAGTTGCCCATCGGCTGCAACGGTAGCATTGTTCAGAATCTCAGGATATACAGACGCAAACTCAAGCGCTTTGTCCAGAGACATCGTGAAGCCGTCAGCGACCTGATTCTGCAAATTAGCAAGAGTTTGAAAAGAATCGGAAACAGAGCTGATTGTATTAGAAATCCGAGAGAAGTTGTTCAGCGCACTTGTGTAAGCATCAAGGTCGCCCGTGATGCTGCCGTACAAACTGCTATAAATTGCAAGTTTCCCTTGGTTTTCGGCAATCTTCAGATTGTTCTCTTCGATTACACGATTGTTCTCTTCAATTTCTGCCCGATACTCACGGGCGACATTTAACCGCTCTGTACCGGCACCACCATCGCTGCCATACTGAGCATAGTAGTCTTCGCCGCTCTTTGCCTGTTCATCAAGAAGCCGATTCTTTTCTTCGAGAGCAGCATTTTGCTCTTTGAGAGATTCAGTCTCCTTCTCGATTTCAGCCATCTGCTCTTGCATCTTGGCATTAGCGTTTTCTATCCATGCCTCAGTGTTAAGCTTAATGACGCCGTTCTCCTCATACAGATAGCTGAGGTAATCGTCATTGGCAGAAGCGAGCGCTTCGATAGTATCAGTTGACAAGCCAGCGCCAGTAGCCATATCCGCTTGAGCAGCATCTAATGCGTCATAAGCGGCTTTTAACGTTGAAACTGTATCGGTTAATTTTTCGAGCTTCGCTGTGTATGGGGTAAACGGGTCTTCCGATGCAGCAGACTCTGCCGCCTGCGCTAAGAGGTCAGAATACCCACTATCCGCAAGCCAACCGTTGATAAGGTCGGACAGCGAATCGTTACCGTTGTCAAAGTTGAACATATCACCAATAGTCTGATTAAGATATGTTCTGAACTTTTCAAGCTCCTCAACTGTTGTCGGAATGCCGTTCTGTAAAACATAGTTTGCCGATGTCTCATCATAGATAGACTGAACATATGTCTCAACAGAGTCTTTGAGCATACCAGTCTTTTCGATTACCGCATCGTAGATATCATTGCTCGTTAAGTCTTGACGAAGCAGTTCGTTCTTGAGGTCGAGTAACGTATAATAGTAATCGACAACAGCATCCATATTGGAGTGGTCAACATTCCAATTAACCGGTTCCAATACAAGCTCGGTTGCAGTAGCACCCGCAGCAGATGAGGTAATCTTCTCGCGTAAATAATCGCTGGCAATCTTCTGCGCAGCCTCTTTCGCTTTTACATACTCCTCATCAGTCCACGCATCTTGAATGTTATAGGAGATTTGGGAGCCGCTCCACCCAGACCATGTTTCGTCTTGGAGCTTCTTCTCTGCAGCGACGCGCTTTTCTTTTGCCGCAAGCTGAGCCTCTTCAAGTTCTTTTTTGATGGCACCATCCAAGGCTTCGGTGTAATCCTTTGTACCCTGCGTTACACCTTCCAATGCAGTTGCTTTATCACCAAGAGCACTGGTAACGTTATCGATAGCTGTTTTGAAAGATGCCTCTTCGCTCTCTGTAAGGTCTGTGCGATTCGCATACTTTTCATACTCGATATATGCTGCCTTAACTGCATCTGCGTTTTCAATGGTTGCCTCGGTGCTTGCAATTGTGGAGGCTGCTTCCTCAATCCGTTCAGTACGAGCGTTCTCGATTGCATCCTTAATTAAGAGGATAGCGCCAATTGCAGCAGTAATACCCGCAACAGCAATTTGGGCAGTAGAAGCGGAAATGCCAAGTGTCTTGAGTGCAACGGACAGTTTAGACGTGCCCGGAACAGCAAGCGCAGTTTGGCTATTCATAGCCTTGATAACCGTGGGCAACTGCTTAAATCCAGCAACAAATGTGGAGACAGCGCTGGTGACTTTTGCAATAGCCCCCGGAAGCGTTGTCACGAGGAATGTCTTTATTGCATCTGCCTTAATGGTTGCAAGGATACCGACTGTGACATACAAGACGGTATTCAAACCGCCAACCTTGTCGATGACCTTCGCAAGAGCATTAAGCACATTCAACAGCCCAGTGCCAAATTCGATGACCTGCTTTACAAAGTCAGAGTCAATGAAGTTCATGGACAGCTCTTCAAATGTTGCTTTGAACTCGGCAATTTTACCATTGATGCTGTCGAGATACTTTTCGTTTTCTTTTAGTGCGGAACCAGCAGAATTTGCTGCTGTTTTGACGACATCCTCGGCAACGTTAAAGTTCTCAAGCATTGAGGAAACAACGTTAGCGTTGCGCTTGCCGCCAATCTGCTCCAGAATATTCGCCTGTGTGATATCGGTAAGCTCGCCCCAGACATCCGCCAACTCTTTCATAATCTGATAGGTAGATTTGAAAGTGTTCTCGTCAATCTGGATATCAACCTTACCATTTGTGAGCGCCAGAAGTTCCTCGCGGAGCTCTGATACGCTATTCGCCATACCCTCCGTACTCTCTCCAGCTTCTTCTGCCTCGGTCTTTGCCGCGCGGAGATACATGGAGACCGTCTTCATTGTCGTACCGACAACGTCAGCATCTTGAACAACACTGTTCGCAGCAGTAATAAGAGCGATACTCTCGTCCAGAGTGTTATTACCGGCAGCAAGCGCAGAAGCTGAACGCCGCAGCGCTTCGCCAACACCCTCTGAGGAAATGGCAAAATTGTTGCCGACCTCGTTGAATTTATCAACAATGGTCATAGCATTTTCGGCTTCAATGCCAAATGCCTTCATCGTTGAAATGATACTCTCAGATGCTTGACTCACATCCTCAATACCATCACCAACGTTTTTATATACCAATGCCGCATCAGCCAACTGCGCGGCTTCGTCCAGCGTATATCCAAGGCGGGCAAAGTCAGCAGACGCTGTGACGGTATCCGCAATCGTTGCACCAAGCTTTTTGGCACGGACAGATGCATCATCAAGATACTTGGCGTAAACGGCACTTGTTTCATCTGTGACCTTCTTCAGCTCAGTCATTGCCGTATCAATATCGATAACAGCAGTAACCATTTTCTTCAGTGAAGAATAGAGCTTCATAACAATCTGAGAAACAGTAAGCCACGACGTGAACTTAGCTGCCAGACCGCCCACACGTTCACTCAGGGTCTTGGTGTTTTCACCAGCCGCTTTGATGTTCTCAGAGGCATTTTTGATATTCTTACTTGATGTGCCAAACCTGCTGTCAAAATCATTAACAGCGTGACCAGTGTTGAGTAGTTCTGATTTTAGTTTTTCGAGATTCGCTACCTCATCTTCAAGTTCTAAATATGAACCACTGCTCTTACCTGTTTTTGCAGAAGTCCAACTTTCGAGGTTTTTCTTCGCAGAAATCAGTGCAGCATTTACTTTATTAAGCTGAACATTATATAGCGCTTCCTCACGAGCAGCGGCTTGGGCAGCTTGTTCGCTTTCACGCGACGCTTGGGCTTTAGCCTGTGCTGCCTCTGCAGTTGCCTCGCGCTCCTCTTTAATACGTTGAATGTTATCAAGAATAGCAGCAGCTTCATTCTCAAGTGCTTCTCTGCGCTCGTTGCTACCATCAACGCCCTGAAGACGAAGTGTCTCAAACTTAACCTGCCATTCCTTATATCGTTCAAGCAACGCAGTTACTTGGGCGGTTTCTTCCGCAGTCGCGCCTTTGCTCAAAGAGCCAAGACCTGAGTCGATATTCTTGGACTGCTTTTTCATAGAAGCAATCTGAACATTGAACTCTGCCATCTTTCTGGCAGCTTCGTCTGTCACCGTTGCTGTTTCTTTCAGCTTGCTCTTAACCTCTCCGATACCTTCTGCGGTCAGCGTAATGCTTGTCCCTTTATCAAGGTTGAGAGTATTGATGACGGTGTTTAGCTGGCGTCTAAAATCAGCAATGGCACCGGCACCGATGTTAATCTTTGACAAGTTGACATAGAATTTGCCGTTCTTACTAATTGCATCAAGCTGCTTACGGATTTGCTCTCCAAATGATTTGCTATCCAGTTTGGCTTCGAGCTTGATTTTACCCATGATTTCATTGAGCTCTTTGCGGATAAGCGCTTCGCTATCTCCGTCAGCGCCGCCACGGGCAACACCAATTAGTAACCGTACATCTGCGTCCATTGCCATCGTTCATCACCGTCCTTTATGAAGAAAAGGCTTGGCACAAAGCCAAGCCTTTCAAAAATTATTGTTCGTATATGTCTGCTGCAATTACAGCAGTGATGTTGTACTCGGAACCATAGTTCCCGTTAAAGTCATTGATTGCTTGTTGAATGAATTTCAGGGCATCGCGTTCTTTCTTGCTACGCACCCATGCATAATCATCGTTGTATAATGAACGCCCAACTGCTTCACCAGATGGGGAGTGGTTGTCCCACCAACCATATACATAGTTTTGCGCATGGTATCCGTTATTAAAAAGGGCGACGATATTATCAATACCGTTATACCCCAAATCATTTTCGAGAGAATCACGATGTAAATCACCCTCAAAGTACAAAGGGATTTCAAACCCGTCTCCGGTTTGGATAATCCCACTGCTGCTCATTCCATCAATATGCTTCATAACTGAATCCGGTAAGTCGTAGCTCTTTGCCGTCATTTGAAGAACTTGGATAAACTTTGCAGCAGCTTCATATATGCGCGTCTCGGGGATAACTGAATCGCCTGCGGCAGTTTCCTTAATACCGTTCCGGTTGTATTCTTCCAGCTTGCTTTGAAGACGAGCTTGCCCTTGTGGAGACTTAATCCATGCGTTCAGCTTGCTCGACAGGCTCATCGGCATCACCCACCATCCGATTCGTATATGCCTTGACAAGACGCTCTTCGCTGAATTGACCGTCTGCCATAGCAGATGTCAGCTTCGAGATATCATCTGGCGTAATGTTGGCGAACATAGCCTCAGTCTTTTTCTGCAACTCAGTGAATGCAGAGACAACTTCGTTCATCTGGCGCTCAATGGCGGCAATATTGCTCTCGCAAAGATAGCTAATCTTTTCAGAGATGGATTCCAAAATATCGTCAAGCTGTTTCTGGTTGACGTGCCGAATCACAACATCGACAGCGTCTGTGTTATAGAGCAAGGCGTAGCGATGCTCCAAATTATCTGGGAGATTGAAGTTGGCGTAACGAGTCAGGATATTACTCTTTACAACAAACTCCTGCAGCTCTGGCATATAGCCGCCAGTCGTATGGAAGCAGCTTGATACCACGTCATCTACGAATGCCAGCATCTCCGAAAAAGAGAGCGTGTGCTTGATTTTGACCTCGTTACCAAACCACTGTTCTGTTGCAATATCCACTGCTTGTTCTTTGAGCACCTTGTCCAAAGATGCGATTGAAATTTTCTTTTCCGACTTAGCCATTATCGGATTCCTCCTTTTTGTTCTTGTTGCGCTTTGCTTCTTTGCGCAATTCTTTTACCACTTCGTACTCAAGCCAACCGCCCCATTTTTGAACATAAGTAATCCACTTATAGTCAATGTCTGGGTATATATACCAAAACAGTTTACGTTTTAGCTTTGCTACACTATCAGGGCAACCCTTCGTGTCTACTACTTCAATGTGTCCATCTGCAAATTCCATATAAAAGTCAGCAACATAAATGATTGGCAAAACCGTCTTGCCATTGTGGGTGTACTTCGGTTGCAGCTCATATTTTTTCTGTAACTCAAAATGAGTTACTTCGCCGCTTTCCACTGCGGGACAAAGTACATCCCTGTAGTATTTCATTTCAAGCTGGCTATCGAATACGATATTGTCGTAAGTTCGTTTCTCTTTATCTTTATCTACGTTAAATTTGCTCCGCTCCATAGCGCCTCCTAACAGAGAAAGGGAGGGCAGATTACTCTACCCTCCCATTTTGCTTATTCGATTTCAGCAGGCGCCTCATCCAGCAGAATCTCTTCTGCGACCTGAAGCTCAGAAACAACAGGTTCGGCAACAATAGGCTTTTTATGCTTGCTCTTCTTCCGCGCATCAACAATGCCTCTGGATTCATTTATCTGCTGGAGATAAATACTTCCACATTCGGGAGAACACGCTACCTCTTGCCACCGGAACACGCCTGCGGCTCTATTTGCGCTGCGGCAGGCTTCATACTCCTTGCCACAAACGCGACATTTCTTGACCGCAGTTGCCATGTTTACCACCTACTTTCTTTAGGCAACATCCTCAGCGTTAGAACCAAAGATGGTGTAAGTCCACAGAGCGCCGCTGGTGCCGCAAGCACCGGACAGAGACTCAGCCTCAAATGCATGGACGGTCTGGTTGTCGCCCATCTCGAAGCTGAACTCGCCATTGAAGTCAGCCTTGGGGACGTAGAACTGGATGCGGTACACATTCGCGCACTTATCCTCGGCAAAAGCATCAATGTACAGAGCGCACTTGCCAGAGTAGTGGTCGCTCAAGTTCTCCAGAACATCAGCCTGAATCTGACGCATATAGAACACGACGATTTCGGTGTTGTCTGCAATATCGCCCTCGTTGAATGCGAGCGCCTTGGTTTCGGGGTTGTAAGTGAACACGCCCTCTGCCACAGCAGCGCCCTGAGTCAGGGTGTCGCCAAGAGTGCCATCGCTGCTATTCTTGATATAAACAGCTTCAATCTCATTGCCAGTCGTACCGACGGCTTTATAAGAAGTGGTAGCAGCATTGCCGGTAACAGTGATATAGTCAGTCCACTTGACCGTGGTCTTCTTGTTCTCGAACTCGCTACCGACCTGCATTTCGAGCAAACCGCCGGAAACCAGACCGTTGGTGCCACTGATGGTGACAGCCTTATTCTTCTTCAGAGAATTCAGCTTACGACCCTGCTTACCGGTGATGTCGGTCTTTTCCTGAGTCTGAGCGATGGTTGCATTCTGCAGCTCGTCCAGAGTGAACTTGAACGCACCAGTCACGATGTCAAATGCATTGATAGTCTCAAGGCTGGTGATGGTGATATCATTGATATTCATTTAGACATTCCTCCTATTTGTGAGTTAGCCAATTCAAATCATCTTGGCTTAGGTCTTTCGCGCTGACTGTGCCAGCATAGATGCCGTGCATCTTGTTGTCATAGTCAATTTTCTTGATTACTTGGCGCACGCTTTCATTGAACTGATAGATAGAGAGTTCTCGTGTCCCCTCGAATCCATAGTGGTACTGCTCTGTGTTAACAAGGGCGACAATCAGCTCTTCAAGTTGAGAGTCGGCTGTTCGCATACCCTTACGACGCAGCTTCTTTCGCATACGCTCAATCATATATTCTCTCGCTTCGCCGTTTGCTGGCTTGCGATTATCCTTTTCAAGGTGGTGGATTTTCCTAAGAGCCCCGGCAATTTGTCCATGCAGAGCACGGTCGATTCGTACACCGGTTGCCTTGTTGACCAGAATCACATTTCCGTTTTGCGGATTGATTGCAGGCTGGAATGGCTTTAGGTCAAAGTCTCCGAAAATTAGTGAGGTGTCCTGTTCTTTTAAGGAGTTAAACAAGAGGAGAAAGAGCTCCCACTCGTTAATGGTCGTAAAATCAATCCCGATATCATCAAGCTGCACCATCATATCTATGGGCATAGCGGTAAGCATTGACACCATGCTGTAGTAGCTATCCTCGTTTTCCAATACTTCGCCAACAGTCGGAATCATAACCCGAATATAGTCATTTATGGGGATGTCTTTTTGATACAGTAAATGACGTGTCGGCATTATCCATTTTTCCTGTTGGAGGGAACTGGCTTGCCGGTCGGTAATGTCCGATTGAAGTCTTTTGCTTGGAACGTGAGGACTTTTCCCTGATAATCTGTGATTGGAGCAAAACGTTTCACAGCGTATAAATCCAACTCACCGAGACCGTAGTATCGACTGCCATTAACAGCCTTCGCAATCTCGGAACACAGTTTATCAGTACGAATCCCACCGCCGGTTTCTTTTGGTAATCTGAGCTTGCTCTTGTGGCTAAAGACCCAGATATATAAAACCGGAATCAGGAAAGTCTTATTTACAGACTTTTGGATGTCAACATCGCAGCAGATAAAGGTCTGCCCGTGCTCAATGGTTTCTGGAATGTACTCATATGGAAATACCTGCTTATAAACGAGGTTTTGAACATCATTGACTGGTTTGCAGTCATCGGCAAGGAGCCGCACGATTTCCTCGTTCGTCAAGAGGTCATTCATCAGTTGGTTCTTATAATCGAAAAACTCTTCCAGTTGCATCAGAACCACACCTTCTTTCCATCAGGTACATCTGGTGTATCGTCACCGGACGGAGTATCTGGCTCGTCCGGTTTCTCTTTCGGGAAATGGTCATAGTAGTTTGCAATATGAAGTTCGATGTTATCGCTGTCTTCCGTATTGCACTCCGTAAGAACGAAGTTAAGGACGCCCTCTCCGTTATAGCTTCCACCAAGCTTAAACGGTTTGGTGAGACGATAAGCAAGGACGTTCTTCGAATCATAGTCATCAATCAAAAAGCGATTGTTGCGATTTAACTGAATGGAATACTCGTCCTTAGCAAGTGTTAGTGAAATTCGTGAATCACCGCGCACAACAATAAAATCGTTGTCGCCGTATTCACCGGTCAGATATTTCGTGCCATCCTCAATGACACACCACCGTTCAACGACGGTGTCGTCTTCCGCAATCCAACGAAGCAGGTAGTTGCACTGCTTCATCGTGCCCTTCGTGTACAGTTCGTTATTGGCATCTTTCTCGGTAATCAGCCAGTGATTGCCCATCCACTCGACCAAACCGCCATGCGGCAAATCTTCTCCGGGCATTGTACACAATGTTTTCAGATTAAGGTTGTCGGAGTTAATGACAGCCATATTGCGCACAGTTCCGTTTACGGTCAATTGATGGTACGAAAGGCTTGCAGGGAGCTTCGCACTTAAAAACGCTCGCTCTCGCTGCAAAACAGAGTCGCGTTTTGTGATGCCGTGAGCATTGATTCTGGAACGGTATGTGTTCCAAGGGTTCATTTTGACACCTCCTGCGGCACGGCATATCGTGATTTCAATTTATTGCAAATTGAAATTGCACGGAATACCTCACGCTTTACCACCGAGACTTCGCAAGATGGATTGTCGATGAGGTATTGCAGGATGGCAATCAAAGACAGGAACAAGGGGTCTTCGTGGATTGCCTCAATGAGCTCCTTACAACCAAGCAACTCCGCCTGAAGACTTCTCATATAGGTATCCAATGAACTTTCTCCGCTTTCCTTGATAGGAAGAATCTTAAAGAAAAGATTGATGAGGGTGCGGAAGTAATTATTCAAGACCATAGCGTCCATCGGCACGCCAACCGTGGTCTGAATCATCATAAGTGCAAGTCCGTTAAATCCCCGTGATTGTACGAATACTCCCTCATCATATTCGTAAAATCTTTTCGAGCGGCTGTATATGCGTTGCCGATACGCATGAGCAACTCTGCGGGAGAATAGGTGGTAAAGTCTTTCGTGTTCAGAACACTTTCCAGACTTTCCTGCTTGTATGTATAAGGTTTCATCCACTGAACAAGCATACCCTCAGAAACAATGTCTGCAATCTCATCCAAATCCTCGTCGGGGATATCTACATCAAACTCTCGAATGATGTCATCGCCGGTTGTGGATAGGTCGTACTTGCAAATCTTTCGGAAGGACGCAATTGCCCGTTTCATGTAACCGTCAATCAGACTGTTCCTTTCAAAATCACGCATATTGACAAAGTCATACTCTGTGATTTTCGATAAGAACGCATCCGTGAACACATCATATGGAACGCTCATTTATAATCACGCTCCTTACTTGTCGTGCTCGACCAGCTCAACACCGAGACATTTCTCCAAAGTAGCAATGGTCTTGTTTGAGTCGATGCCACCACTGGCAATCAACTGCTTCGCACGATATGCGATGGACTTTTTCTGACCGTCAGAAAGTTTGGAAACGGCACGCTCGATTTCAGCGACAGGCTTTTCAAAGAGCTTATCGAAATCGCTGATGGCGATTGCAAACTTGTAGTATTGGCTCATACCGATATAATCAACAATCCACGGCTCGTCGAACATGAACCAGTTGTTGATGAAATACTTCTTGTTTGAATTCCGAGCGTTGCGAAGCTCACCAATCTCCATATCCTGCTCTGCACCAAAGGAATCCCAGACGAATCGTTCGCCCGTCTTTTTGCTTCTGTACACAAGGCGACCTTGGAAACCATTACGGACGGTGATAATCGTATGCGGGTCAATATCTTTTGGGACGAGCGGGCGCTTTTCTGCAGCGCGGGACGTTTCCTGTTTTAACTCAGTCGGTGCAGTAGCCTGCTGACCACCGCGAGTTTTTGCGTTTTCATTTGCCATTGTAAAATCTCCCTTTCATACATAATGCGGGGCTCACGAAGAGCCCCGCGTATTTTGCTTATGGTCTATCAGGCAATCTCGTAGCGACCGATACCGGCGTTACCGCCAGCCAGAACGATACCCATGCCATACTTCTCGCCGTACAGGTACTCCTGAGTCAGGTCGCCATTGGACAGCGGGTCACCCATCACAACAATGGGGTCACCTTCGTACACGCACTTGATGGGCTTGTCATCGCCAGCGATGATGGTCAGCATATCATCTGCGAGCGTAAACTCAGTAGAACCAATCTTGTGACGCTGCGGAGTCACGACAACCGGAGTGCCGTAGAACTTGCCGTAGTAGCCAAGGTTGTACAGGTCACTCTTGGAATCCGTACCCTGAATGGACGGAGCCAGATTACGGACAGCCTTCTTGGTGCCGATGATGGTTGCGGGCTTGCCATTGGCAGCAGCCTCAACATGAGCAATCAGGTCAAGCAGCTCTTCCTCATCATACGCACCCGCAGTCGGGAAGTAAGTAACACCGCCGAAGTCGTCGGCAGTAGCAGTGCTCCACAGAGAATAGACATCGTTCAGAAGCTTCTGGCGGAAGGACTCGGCAACCTTGCTGATGAACGTGTTGAAATCAACACGACCAGAAAGGACGCGGTTGAGCTCTTCGTAAATCTTCACAACCTTCAAAGAGGTAGGAATAGAAACTTCGCTGATGCCGCTCAGACGCTGACGGCGAATACCCTGCGTACCATCTGCAGCTTCAGACACGATAAAGAGATTGCTGTCTTCAACCTCGAAAATGTTCTTGTCGCCTTCGGCAACATTGCGGAAATCAACCAGAGCATTGAAATACTCATCGCCCTGCAGACCCTCAACGACAGTACGGGAGAGAACCTCCTCAATCAGCGTAAACAGACCGCTGCACTTGCCGTCGCGGATGTTTTTATAGTTAAGGGTAGTGCTGCCGCCATTGGCATCAATCAGAGCCTTATGCAGAAGCTCCATTGACTGACCGACAGAATACTGCTCAACATTGCCATGATAGGCATCGACAGCGACCTTAACGATATCTTTCATTTCAGCCATTAGCTTTTACCTCCTCTCAAAAATTAGCCGCCAACACTGGCAGAAGCAGCAGTGCTCTCGGTTTTGCCAATCTTGATGGCATAGTAGGTATAGCGACCAACGACCTCAACGTCCACACAGACGCCAAGACCCTTACCAGCAGCATCAATCTTGCCGCCGGTGCCGATACCGACCTCAGCGCCCTTGGTGGGGACGGTGCCGCCAACGAAACCTTCCTTGGTCACGGAGAAAACATTGCGGCTGCGAGGGATATAGCCACGAACGGCTTTACCAGCCTCATTGATAAATTCGTCCAGATTCTTTTTGCGCTCGTCATACATGACCTCGGGCGCAGCAACGATTGCACAATCGTTCAGGTCGTCACCAGCAGACGCTGCGACAGCCTTCATAACTTCGCGTTCGCCATCCTCATAACCCTGAAGCTTGACGATAACGCCGTTTTCCACCTCTGCCTTATTGCCAGACGCATCATAGAAGCGCAGGGAGACAAGGTCAGCAGGCTGCTTAGTACCGCTCATCAGGTCGGTACGAATAACTGCATAAGCCATAAATCGACTCCTCCTTGTTTGTTATTTAATTATGTTGATTGCGCGAAGCAATTCCGTATTCGGTGAAAACACCACCATAGGGCTCCGGCGTTACGCTGGTCTTCTCAACTACCAGCTTGGGACTCTTGGGCTCGACAGAGAATTTTGCAGCAGTTCCGTTTCTGCCACGGATTGCATAGCATTTCTCCTCAAGAACATCGACCGCATACTCGGTGCAATGTTCACGCAGGTTTTCAAACGCCTCGACGCCAACCAAGTCTTCGAACTGAGCGAAGACCTTTTCCCGTTCGCCCTTTGCAGCGGCGTCTTCGGTATCTGTCTTAAACTGGCGCAAAGTGCCAAGCTCGTTCTCCATAGACGAAATCGTGTCGGAGGCGGTCTGGTACTTTTCAGCCCACTGCGTATCGTTCGCAGAATACTTTTCAGTAATCTTTGCAAACATTCCGCTGATAGGGTCGGCTTGACCGCCCTCGTCGAACGGAACAAGAGACAGCTTCATCCGTTTCTTGCCAGCGAAGTCAATAACGACATGGTCGCCATCCATTGAATAAGGGAATCCATACAAGTTCCAGTCTGTGACATCGGTCGCGTACACTTCAGACGCATCTCTGTCGTAATCCCAGAACCAATAGTGGGAATCCATTCCCCAGCAGGTTTCGACCTTTTCTGACTCCAAAGCTCCAAACAGTTCATCGCGGAACTGTCCTTCCAGAGCAAAGCTCTCGGGGTTACCTGCATTTGCGGCAGGCTCACTACCAGTGGTCTTCAGCGCTTCAAACTTTTCACGCAGTTCTTCAACACTGAAATCATCGATATTGAAATCAAGCATCTCGGTAGTCAGACCGAACTCTGCCATCAGTGCAACTTTCTGTTCCAATACCTCTTCTCCTCCTTCCGAATAATTTTGTGGGTGTATGCCAACCTCTTTCGAGGATTGTGCTGTAGTAAATGTTTCCTTGAATTCCTGCATCATCTCAGCAAGCTGTTGTTTGAAACCGTCACATGAGAACATCTCCAACGACGCTGACTCAAAGCAGGGCTCTGCTGTCCCCAGCAGGCAAAACGCTGTGAATTCAAATCGTTTGATGACGTACATCCCGTCAACCATTTCTCCTTCTTTGATGGAGATTTCCATTGACTCGTCTGTAATGCCATCATCTTTGATTTTTCTATACGCCTCTTGGCGTTTCCAGATTAAAGCGTCTACACACAAATACTCATGGACACCAGAATTGTCTTCGATTTCCTCCCACCAATACTTGGCGCTCTCTGGGATAACGCCGACCGGCTGAGTAACGTTGACAATTTTCATGCCGCCGTCATCTGTGGATACAAGCTCTATATCGTGCGACCCAATTGTGTCAGTCTCTCTGTCGTAGTTACACACAATGGGGCAGTTATAAATGCTCTGGATACAGCGCTCATAGGTTTCCTTGCTGATGAAGCTGTTGTTGCGATTCTTGCCAGTATAAGCAACACGAAGGACGCCACTATCAAAAGAGGAATTCTTCTCAACTAAATTGCTGATACCAGAAGAGAACACGATTCTCATGGTTCTCTCGCTCATGTCACAGTTCACCACCTATCTTTGGGCATAATAAAGCCCGCACATCTGTGCGGGTTAGAAGGTCAAAGTGTCAGACATTGCAAACTGAATGTCCGCACACGAAAAATTTTGATTGTCTTGGTTTAGAAACACATAAATATGTTTCGCCTCGTCCTCTCTTAATAGCTGATAACCCATATTAACGAGACGGTCTCGCGCATCTTCACCAATCACATAGATGAATCTCTCCATCACCAGTCGTCACCGTCCTCCCGAGTCTGCTCACCAGAGTCGGTTAGGTCGCCAGTGTCTTTTTGCGGCGCACCGCCTTCATCGGTAGCAGCATTGCTGTTAGACGAGCCACTTAATGTGGAAGAACTCTGCAATGGCTTAAACATACTCGCAAGTCCAAGAACCTCGTTCTCCAAGAAGCTCATACAATCAACTTCACTTTGAGACATTCCCTGAGAAGCTGCGTACATTGAGATAAACGGGAGACCGAATTGGCAAGCCTTGAGGTACATATCTCCAAGCTCTTTCCGGTTAAATGGACTGCAATCAAGGAACGTAACCTTAAAGTTCTTTCCGTAGCTCTGAGACTGAATAAAGCGATTCACCATATCCTCGATGCTCTTTACAATTCCAAACGTGATGGCTTGGTCAGCTTTGATAGACAGCAATAACGCATTTGCAGACGCCTTATCATTGTTAAACAGGAGAGAGGACACGCCTGCGGCAGTGAACATATTTTGCTCAGCCTCAGAGATAGTGTCAGTATCACCTGTGTTTGATTTTTCAAAGCTAATTTTACTAATGGGCATAGGAGAGAGAACGCTGCCAATCTCTTCCGGTAAGACCGAGTCGAGATTACGCCAGAACTCCTTTGCCTTGTCCAAATCCATTTGCCAGTCGCCATCTTCGTTGATACCGAGCGTCATTACGAGCATAGCGTAATTCTCAAGCGTTGTCTTTGTAAGCTTGAGTTGCTTATAGTCTTCGAGGTCATAGACCTCACGGAGAATACCGGCAAACGGAGGAATGGAATAATCCAGAATATCGTTATTGCATTTGATTGCAAACGATGTAGGTGAATCAAGCTCCTGCCAACGAGCGCGGCGGTTTGACTGATAAACCTTGTACTTCTGTTGGAACTCAGTTGGGTAATACTCCAAATATTGACTGTGCACATCGAAGTATGAGAAGTCGAATGTTACGTTCAATACATTACCTTCGATTGTGGAAATACCGCAGTAATCAGACGGTAACTGCTGGATTGTAATATTGTCATTGGTTACCCACAGTGTTCCGTAGAATGTGTCCTCGCGGAGACAGACCGTAAGAATTTTGGGGAATTGTGAACGAACATTCATCGCTGACATGGCGTTCAAAACCTTACGGTAGTTTCGATTGACCGACTTCACGTTTACGCTCTTTGGGTCAATGCGGTATGGGGAGACAACGTATGCGAAATCCGAAAGACCAGTGAAATACTGGATGAGCCTGCGGAAATGAGAACTTGCGCCATAAATGTATGTAACAGCCTTACGCAGTTGCTTCTCATATGTGTACGGGTTTGTAAGGTACTCCGTGATATTGTCCTTGGAATACAGCGAGAACGTCGGAGCACTGGTGTTGTTGTTCAAATCTCTCGTGATAAGACGATTCAAAACTGCAAATCGCTGAGAGATACCAATCATCCCGTCAACATTAGTTTTCTTGGTTTGTTTGCCCACTCAGATATCACCTACCTTTCTTATTTGAGTTTCGGAGGCTTAAACATGAATATATCATTCGCATTAAAGTCTGCCGTTTTTGTGCGCCCATATTTGCTTTCAAGCTGCAGGGCGACATAGTAGTTATAGCTCAAGCTGGAATAGCGGTCTTTGCGCATCCCAGACTTTTCATAGACTCGAACACGACCACCGGACTCCTCGTGTTGAAGCTTGACAAGCTCATCAATCAATAAGGTCGTGTGTACATATGGTTTCTGAAGCGTCACCTTTTCCAACGGTGAGAGGGAGTTGTACCCCTTGATGTCGGACAGAAGCGCTTCGCCGTCATACTCAGTAATGAGTAATCGGATTTTGCTGCTACGGAAGCCCTCACGCAAAAGCACCGCGCATTCAGAGTTCAGCATTGGAGAACCCTTGATTGCCCAAATGACCTTATCGGCGCCTTTGGTTGTGCATCTGTCAGCCATTTCCTGATTGTTGCAACAGGACAATGCGGGATAAACTTCTCCGGTGTCTGGGTCAACCATGTCTCGGACAAGAGCATCGTAAACACCAAGACCAAGACCTGTACAGTCAAGCACGATGTAATCGCAAGAATACTCATCGTACAATTTGCGTATCACCAAAGCTTGGTCTTCGGTGTGCATACCCTCAAAGGTGTCACCGTACACAATGTTGCTCATAAATCGTCCGGTTTTGGTCGGAAGCATTTGGTTGATAAACACAGCAGAGGCGTCGTTATTATGCTTCTTACTGCTCATCAGAGCAATATCCGCAGACAAGATGCGGCGTTCGCCATTTTGCTTTGGTGGAATTTTTACCTTTTGGCTGTTGCCAAGAAGGGCGGTCAGTTTATCCGGTAGCATCGGATAACTGATACGGCGGTTCTTTGATATGGAGTCAAAATCAAAGAATGAGCCGTCCTCTGCACCAAACCACATGGCTTCCATTTCCATGCTCCATTTGATTTCATTAAAGTCGCTTTCGAGCATATCGCTTTCAACGTCCTCCGGGAACAGCAGCCCTTCTTGAATGGAAAGCTGGTACGGGAACCCACACACGAAATCGGATTTGGTGTCGTCCAGCATCAGCTTGAACGTGTCCAGCATCTTGTTGTATGACCAATGGTCTTTGAAATACAATGTGTTGTTGGATGATTATTTATGATTTCTACGATTTGCGCTTTGGACACGCATATTCGTCCATCTGCAGTTTTCTGGGCAGTAGTCTCCGTTTACATCAATTCTGTCAAGTGTGCAATCTCCGCGTTTTGCATTGCTGTCGTATCCCGTAGCCAGTGCCCAATCTCGAAAGGCGGCATAGTCCTCCCGCCATGCGTCGCATACAGAGATTCCGCGTCCTCCATATAACCCGAATGAGATATGTCGGGGGTTCTCGCACCGTTCGCGCATACCTTGCCATACTCTATAGAGCCGCGTTCCCTTGCCCCCATGAGTTGTTTTGAGCGCTGATACAATAGCTTTTCGCGCACACCCGCAAGATGTGGTGGCTCCAGACGTCAGATTTGATTTTGATACGATAACGTCATTCCCGCATTCGCACGTACATTCCAGAAGCGTATGGCCAGACTTGTCCTTCCCGGCATAGCCTAATACAGAGAGCCGCCCGAATTTCTGCCCGAGTATTCCATAATCAATTTTGCTTGGCACTGTCTATACGCTCCTTTATTTTCGCACATCATAAATAATAGCTCGCCACACTTCCAAGTTATCTCTGTGTCTCCACAAAGTTCAGACTATATCTTCGCCCATACATAATGGGCGTCCACCGCTTCGACCGCCAGTAGCTTGCGGCCTACTCCCTTCCGGGATAGTCGTTGAACGTTCTCCTGTTCGGAGCTTCGCTGCTGATTGCCCAATCCACGCAATTTTCTAACCGTCGCGCCTGCCTGTGTTTCATGGCTATGCTGTGGTTTGCGTGGCTCTAAGGGGTTTCCAGCAATTCAATGGATTGTTGCCCGGCGCATTGCTGTGCCGGTGGCCTATTTCATTAAGCCGAGGACAAGAAGCACGATTTGTTCGGCTCCTTGGCATACTCCGCCTTACGCTCCGCTGGAGTCAAGTCTCGGTACGGAGGCATTCGACGGCTTGTCAGGAACTTCTTCAAGACGGTGTCGATGGTATCTTTCTTAACCATTCTGAACTCGTCCACAATCAAGATGTTCGCACGGTTGCTTCGAGCATTATCTGAAGCCGTAACGACCTTGATGTAACTGGAGTTCTTGAACATTATTTTTGCGTCCTGCCCAGAAAACTTTGTGTCACCCATATCAATCTCATTTCTAAGATTTGGAGACACAGGCATCAGTTCTGTTTGTATCTTTTCCAGCACGTTAATACTCTGACCGCGTGTGCCAGATGTAATGACGACTTTTGTGCCGGGGTATAAGATGCAACGAATGACTACGAAAATGGCGATAAGGAATGATTTACCCATTCCTCGGGCAGCAATCCACAGGAACGTTCGGCTCCTGTCCATCATTACAAGAAGAGCAGTTTGGAACCATTTCAGAAAATCAAGTTGCAAATACTCTTCGACAAAGATGTCGATGTTCTCGCGGTAATAGCTGCCCCAAATCGCCATGCCCTCGATAACACGAGAGCGTCTGCTTTGATTTGGCGATGCCATTACATATCACCGCTGGACTGAGCGCTACCAAAGATATCATTCAACAAGGAGTCGTCATCCTCTTCGTCGTACTCTGGGTGTTTAACACGGAGCTCATCCATTGCGTCTTCGTACATCTTGCAATAACTGTTGCGCAAGCCGACCATTTTGCAAGCGTGACCAAGATACCACGTCGTGATATTCTTAATCGTTCCACGGATATCGCGCTTTTCCTTTGGCGTTTCAGGAAGAGGTCTGCTGTACTCCCATTTCTGGATACCAACACCGAGCGGCATCTTGTCGAGTTCAGCGTCTACATCGTTCTTTTTCTGCGCCGGTTTTAAGTTCATACTGCCAAGCAGAGAATTAAGCGCGTTGACGTTCTTATCAATTGGTTTGCCCTGTGCACTGTCGCGTGCGATAATGGATTCAAGCAAGCAAATCTGGCGGTACAGTGCACGCTCACTTGGGTCAACGACCTGCCTGTCGCCAGTCCAATCCTTGTAGCGACGTTCCAACTCAAGATAAAAATCTGGAGTATAACCGGCACCCCAGAAATCAACAAGAGCTTGGTCAACGTCTGCCTCGGCAGTATCTTCGGGCTGTGCGATGTATAAAGCGGCGGGAGTCTCTTCCGGTTCAAGCAACGCCTCTTCATCGAGCGTATCGTCAAAGGTTTTGTCGATATAACGAATGATGTTGGTCTTTCCGATATAATTGCGAACCCGAGAGTGAACGCCAGCCGTGCGTTCAACCATTGTGTAGATGTCTTCGTTCCAATAAAGGTCGAGCTTCATGCACATACGCTTCATAGCCGCCTTGTCATCGCCGAACATTGCACGATACTGTTCGTACATATCCTCAACGCAATCATTGCACATTGGCAAAAAGCCAGAGCCACGATACATGGGGCTATGACTCACTGGGAAGTAGCCCTTTTTCCGGCTGTATGATGTGCCGCATCTGCAACAGTAAAACTTTTGGGAAGTCTGAATGGTCATCGAATCATCAACGGTCTTCTCAAGCTTCTTACGTCTTGGAGCCTCAGCCATTTACCTCAGCCCCCTTTTGGTGCTATCTTCCCACAGCTTGACAGCCAAGCGCATTTTGTTGCCGGGATAGAATCGGGGAATCCAATGCGCAGGTACATCGACTTTTTCGCCAGTCTGCGGGTTCGGACAACTGCGAGCCTTGCGCTCTAAGATGTCAAAGCAACCGAAGTTATGAATGGAAACGGTGTCTCCGTTTCCGAGATTGTAAAGAATAATGTCAGTGAAATCATCAACGATACTTGTCGCGGCTTTCTTCGTATAACCATGCTTGTCCACAAGCTGTTGAATCAAATCGACCCTTTTAATATCCATCCTTTATACCGTCCTTTCTGTTACAGGTCTGCCAGAGACTTTTGAGCATCAGAACGAATCTCTCCGTTTTCATCGAAATACTGAGAAATTTGCTCTTCGGCACTCAGGTCTTTATAGACACGAACCATGTCGGCAGACTCCCATCCGACGATATCTTGGATAACATTATCGGGCAGTCCGAGTTTGGCGAGATGTGTTGTGAAGTAATGTCTCAAACTATGCCAGTAGAAATCCTCACCAGTCATGCGGCTGAATGTGTTAGCCCAGCTATTGAGTGTGGTATCACTCATCTGCTCACTTGTAGTACCGGCGGGGAAAAGCCACTCACACTCGATGCCGAGCTTTTGGCGCTCTGCCATCCACGCATCGAAGTATGGTTTGAACTTTTTCGCAAGAGTATAGCAGTAGATGTACTTGCCAAGACCGAACCCTTTCGTTTGAATAGGTTCGCTGGTCTTATACAGCGCACCACCGCACACGAGGTTTTCATCTTTGAAGTCATCCACTTTGAATCGACACAGCTCTGCTTTACGGCGACCACTGCACATTGCAAGAGCAACGGCGCACGCTTTTTTGTTTTGACCGGATGCCAGCAAATCATCAAGAAGCTTGTCCAAAGCCTCGTCGCTCCAGACTGTTTTCTTTCTCACCTGCTGCATAGCTGGATTCTCAATTTTTCGTATAACAGGTCTGAAATCTTTGAACTCATCCTCATCATCCAAAATATTGGAGATATAATTGCTAAGAGAAGATATGGAAGCCTTTAACCTGCGAACTCTGGATGGTGAATTCCCATTTTCATTGATAAGCCAATTCTGAAAAGCTGCCCAATCCCTTTTTGAAATCTTTACGAAGTCCTTGTCCCCGTTATAGAGATAGTTCCAAGTAAGAACGATGTCTAAATCGTTTGAGTATCCTGCAATTGTCTTCGGGCTGCGCTGAATTGATTGTAAATAACTCAGAAAGTCTTTTTTCAGGCGCATATTACTTTTGTTGAGTTGCTCCAAAATATCAGTGGAGGTGATACTATTTTGTTTTGTCTTACGAGGCACGGGTACTCACCTCCAAATCGTTTGTATATTTCCAATGAAACCCCTTGCAAGTTTGCTGCCGCCCAGAGCAAGCCGCCGTGATACTGGTTGGGAACGTACCTACATAATCAGCGGCGCGTTTTACGCTGTCGAACACTTCGCCAGTTTCTATGCAAGTAACCATGCGTGCTTGTGGGGCGGCACCATATTTTTTGCCGCTCATTGGGTTCTTCTCTCCGCGCCAATTCCCAAGGGCTTTATGGTAATCGCTCATTATTTTTCGAGTTTCAGCAGAACAATCTCGTCCTGTAAGCGCAATGCTGACAGCACTCTTTGACTCATCAGAATGTTTGCAACCATACGCAGGGTGCTCTGCTCCATACTTACCAAAGCACGGATTATTATTACCACGCATCATTTCACTTCGCTTTGTGCGCTCTTCAACTGTCATGTGGCATCCGCTATGTCCGCTTTCTCCTCCGGCTGAGATGTTGTATCCGAATTGTGGGTTTGTGGAATTGTACTTTGAAATAAGCGCCACTTCAGTTTTAGCCGCATCCTCTAACGACATCCCATCCGCAATGATTTCGTGAGAAAAAGCATCCCAGCCATACTTTTCAATGGCTCTATAGAAAAAAGTATTTTTGCGGTAATTCGCTCCATTTTTTCCAAAACGTTTTTCCAAGCTGGTGGAAGTGATGCCGATGTAAACTTTTCCGTTTATGTTATTTTTGTGTTTATATACAGTGTACCTTTTTGAGTCAGTGCCTTTTGACATTAGTTCCACCTCGCTTTCTGTAGAATTAAAATTGGTTGCGGGCATCGGAGTTGAACCGATTCCTCAAGGTTTATGAGACCTGCGACTTAACCGTTTGTCCTGTCCGCAATATGGTGGGAGAGGTTGGATTTGAACCAACGCAGCCCGAAGGAAGATTGTAATCTCTCCACTCATAATTGCATTTTCAGATATGAACTTTGTATTTGCTTGCATCAAAACCGGGATGCTGATTTTTTCTCGTGATTGTGTGTTTCAATTTCAGTTCATTTCTTTGTGTAATAACCTCTTTAGGGATAAGATAAGCATCCAGATTTGAACAGAGGACGAAAAGCAAATCAACATCTGTGTCGCGCACATTTTTATAGGCAATACCGGCTGTCCCGCCAAAGCTTCTTAGTGATACCGAATACTCACCCTTACTGTCTACTTGTGATGTCGCTTTGACCTGAACCTTTTTTAATGAAGTACCATCATCAACAATTAGGTCGTAATCCTGTGTATCGTTTAATGGTACAGACACGGTGTACCCATTACAGCCAAAGTAAGCGATTGCGTAAGACAAACCAGCATTCCCTCGGTGTTTGTTTGTATCGAAAAGCATAGTATATGCATACTCCTATATAGTGGTGAGGTCGGAGGGAATCGAACCCATCGTTACCGCCGTGAAAGGGCGGTGTCTTAGCCGCTTGACCACATCGCCAAGTAAATGGTAGTGCCAGTGAGATTTGAACTCACAACCTCCTGCTTGAGAGGCAGGTGACTTAGCCGATTCGTCGATGGCACCAAATGGTGGGACAGGAGGGTGTCGAGCCTTCATCCTCCGGTTTTTCAGACCGGTGCTCCGACCGCGTAAGCTACTGTCCCAGATGGCTCCTCCTGCAGGACTCGAACCTGCGACCCGCGAATTAACAGTCCGCCGCTCTACCAACTGAGCTAAAGAGGAATATATAAAGAGGGTTGCCCCGGTGAGGGCAACCCTTGTGCATTGTTAAAGGGGTACTCCGTAAGAACAGCGAATGCCGTCTGCGTCGCAGACACAAACCAATTGTTCTGCCTTACCGTAAATTCGCTTTTGGACGCAATAATCGTCCATACCAAGGAAGCTGCCAGCCATGACGGTCTTGACACCTTGGATTTCATCAATCTTGTTGTGGTGCAAATGACCAGAGAGTACGGCATACAACGGAACTCGTGCCATTGTCTGCAATGTTTGGACTTTGCCCGCAGAGCCGTCAAAGTCCCCATGAACACCACAATACATTTTTCCGCGAATGTTAATCAGATACATGGTACTGTCAATCTTAACAGTGTCGCTTGCTGTACCGATAATCACATTCTCGAAATTTTGGAGGCGGGCACCGAGATACCACTCAACGATATCGTCCAGCCGTTCACTGAGCAGCGCATCATCCTTGTTCGGCGTAATGCGGCTATGATTACCCGCAACGCTTACAAATGTGACTGTGGAGAAATGCTTGCTGAGTTCAGCAACAAATTCTGCAATCAACTCAGATACGCCTTTGATTTGTTCAATCACATTCTCCTTGTTCGTAATGGCGATAGATTGATGGATGTTCCCACTGATAGCATCGCCGTTCGACCAGACAATACAGTTCTCACTTCCATGCGTTTCGCCAATGGCAATGATTCTGTCTAAGTAATGGCACATCATCTCGCGGCAGATATCAGAGTTATATGTATTCCAATGGTTATCGACGTTTGCTCCATAGTGGATATCATTCAGACTAACCAGAAGGTCATTATCAGACGGCTGGATGTGGCATGGCTCGTATTCGAGCTGTGGCAAATTGCCGCTCTTTACTGCGTCCACGAGAATCTCGTTCAGTTCTTCTTGCCGAGAACGCTCACGAATCAGCTTGTTAAAAGCATTGCGTTGGTCAAAGAACTTTTGACGTTCTTTAAGCAGCTCAATGCGTTTGCTATCCAATGCAGACAATGCGTCCATGTCCTGAATAGTAGCTTCGCCATCCCGCTCGATGGCTTCGATGATGGCTTTCATGCCATACATTCTTTTGCGGACTTCGCTTGAGTTAAAACAGTTACCATCACCAAACAGACGCTCGCTCAGTTCTGCGTAGTCATCGTCAATGGTGCGGTCAACCAGCTTACCAATTACGATGTCGCGCATCTCTTTATAACTTGCTGTGCTGGCTATGGTTTACACTCCCTTTCGTTTGTCGTGAACACGCTCCAGTCCACGCAAACTGCGGAGCAGCTTCATAGGAGCGCCATCCTCAACCATATAGTAGTGGTGCCGTTTGGAATCTTGCTTCATCGTGCGAACGATATGGACACGAGGAAACTTCTCACGAATGGCTTCTTTTTCTGAGGCGGTAATTGCAATCACTTAAAAATCATCCTTTTCTTCTTTATTTTTCATCTTCCATGAAACTGGAAGACCTGTAAATGGATTTCTACCAGCGTATTTTAGTTCGCCGTCTAAACACTTCCGAATATAATTAACACTTGTTCCGGCATAATGAGCAGCAAGTGTCATGCTACCAAAGCACTCATCAAGTTCTGGCGAATAAACTTGTACAGAGCGCGGATGCCGTTCACCAAATCGGTTGATACCTTTCGCTGAGCGTTCTCCGCCAGTTGAAAGATTGTATCCTTTAGATGGGTCTGATGTACGCAAATCGGAAATGAGCTGCTTTTCTAATTTGTAAGCGCTCTGCGCAGACAAACCATCTTTGTAAATGATATGAGTAAAATTGTCCCAACCATATTTACAAATCGCACCGTAGAAGTGCTTGTTTCTTCTGTAACCGTTACCATTAGCCCATCGACGTTCTGGATTCATAGAAGTCACACCAACATACGATTTGCCGTTGATTTGGTTCGTATGGACATAAACCGTATATTGTGTGTCCAAACTTTTTCACCTCATCAAAAAGTGTTATTATATTTTCTTCCATTACTACAGCCCATCAAACACCCCTCAACCCGTTGTGTAACAATGGATTGAGGGGAGGAGTTTTTTCTAACAATTCGAGTTTTATAATCAACTCTTTAAGGCATTTCTGCACCGCATTACTGCATTAACAGTCTGACGAGTCTTAACCTCAACAGCGCAACTGGGGCAATACTTCTGCGGGCGACCCTTTGCAGGTGACTGCGCTTTTACAGTCAGTCCACAATTCTCGCACTCAAAATATGCGCCGCCGTAATACTTGAGGTATTGATAACCGAGGTTCCTGAAATCTTGAATATGTATTGCCGTCTCACCGGCTTGAATGAACTGCACTTGAACATTCAGGTTATCGATTTTTTTAGAAAAGCGAATGAACCCAGCATCACGCAGTTCGGCAAACATCAAACTCTGGCGCTTAATAGAGGTATTGATGTTCGCCATCTGCATAATCTCTTTGTCCGAAGTATTCACCCAACCATTGTTCCGCTCGGAAGCGGCGTCCCAATATTTCGCAACGCAGAGAAGCGTGAACGCCAACCGTCGGATTTGTTTACCTTCAAGCGTCTCAATTTTGGCGAGCTCTTCTCCAGTGATGTCCACGCCGTCCAGACGGATGAGTGGAAACTTGCTTACGTTCTTTGCAACCTTATCAAGCATATCCGACCAATGAACAAGTGAAGCAGAAGGGTCACACTGCAGCATGAAGGAGTCGAGCAGACTCCGAATCTCCTTCTTGCTGTAGTGGTTTTCGTAGTAATACTTGGACACACGACTCAATGTCTCAGTCGGCTTCTTCCCAAGGTCATGGTTGGCAATCATTTTTTCTGCCCAGTCATATTCGTTAAGAACAATGCTCATAGCGTCCCTCCAATCATTTTTTGTTGTAATGAAAATCTGTCACCGCAGAAGAAGATATCCCCAGCGGGGTCAACCGTCGGGTAAGAGATAACCCCGTTATGCTTATCCAGAAGGTTCTGGATGATTTCGCCACCGCACATTTCCCACGCGAAGCGCTTGGTCGAGCTCTTCTTATAGCAAATATCCAGAACAATGTCGCATAGCACAAAGCGGTTGGAGCAAACGCGGGCACATTCTTGTTCGAACTCGGAGCGCATCTCAATCATGCGAGAGAACGTGTCGTACTCATCGACCCGTTCATAGTTGGCAAAGACGGCATAACTGCGCAAGCGCTTGTTGTAGTTCTCGTAGAGTTTCAAGATGGCATTGTACTGCGTTCTGCTATACTCAATACCACTCTTCATCACGGTGTAGTCAAAGTCAACATCGGCATTGTGACGACCCAGATAGCCATCGAACTCCTTCTCGAAGCGCCTGCAGATTCTGTTCATTACGCAGTCATGGTTACCAACCGGCATCCGGCTCTCATAGTAACGAAGGAAATCTCTTTGCCGCTCGCTCAATTCAGAACGCGGCATTTCCAACATCTCGTCAACCGTCATTTGGAACTCGCGCATGGCATTCTTGTTTGTGTTTTTTATGTATGTGTTATACTGCTTCATCAAAGCAGGGTAGATAATACGCATGAAGTATGGCTTCTTGTCTGCGACGAGACGCTGATAGAATCTGCGCCGTTCCGGGTCTTCGATTGTATTGGCGCTATGTCGGTCGTGCCACTCACGAGGCATCGGCTTGGCAATAATGCCTTTCGCTTTGTCGATGGCATTCTGCTGAAAAAGCTGTCCGCACTTTATACGATAATCAAGTTCCTCGTACTCCTTGGAACCCTTCTGGAACTGTGCCTGCACATCGAACATTGAGGTAATCCAGTTTGTGGTCTTTCCGATATCATCGCCGAAGCTATCGATGTTGGCTTGTATGGCGTCTGCCTCGGTGACAATTTTCTTCTTTGCTTTTCGTTGGACGCACATAAGAGCGGGAAGCACCTTTAGATTATCAACAAGCACCTTGTTATCGGTAAGCATTACAAGGTCGCCATCTTTGTCCATGCCATTGAGCGCATGGGCGGCAGTGTCCCACGAATTGAAAATCGTGCAGGTCGTCATGTATTGATACCAGTGAGATGCCTCGTCGCTGCGGTGTGGGAATACAAGACGAATGTTGTTGTGGCAGGTCATTGGTGCACGGTAACAGGCAAGCCGTTCGGCGTGCTGGTCGCACCAATATTTGTTGTAGATTTCACCAGACCTCAGAAGCCCGGTAACCTCCAGACCGAAGATGTGTTGACACAGTGAGAATGGGTCGCCGGAGACAATGGAGTAGTTCCCATGTACTTTGAGTACGCCGACCTTGGCTTCGTTGATGCGATTACGAATCATCTGATAGATACTGCTCTGGACGTAAGGGTCGTTCAAAATCTGCGGTTCAATCATAATCGCCTTGACATAGTCGTCATCAACGCGGTCAATATTATCCTCATTCAAGCCAGCACCCTTTAAGAACAGCAGTGTCTTTGCCCAATCCGCATAAAGAACGTCTCGAATCTCATCCATCGTCGGTTTGATAAGCTGCTCAATGTCATCGTCGCTCAGCTCGTAGCTCTGAATGAATTGATAGTTTAATGTCCGCTCAGACTCAAGTTCCTTTGGGCAGGTCTTGGCGATGCCAAAGGTGTAACCGTTTGCCAAGCAGTTGCTTACATAATCGTCACAGCTATCGTAGGAGTCCCACAGTTTCAGCATGGACGTGGTAAGAATCAGCTCAACATTACGAATGTCCACATCGTTACCCCAAGCGTCTTTAACAATATAGTTCTCAGCGACATTTTCTGCGAAATCCAAAAAGTCGAACGTGAAGACCATGCCCTTCTCCCAAGAGAAACGTGTGTTCACGCCGCTGACGAGGTAGTCTAAGCCAAGCTCTTCACCCCATCGGGCAGCAAGTGATGGGAGCATCAAGCCGTATCCATCGGATTCGTTGAGTTGCACCATGACCTGCTTACGCTCTTCCATGATTGGTTCTCCGTCCTGTTCATCATTCAGGTAGATGATATCCGACAAGAACTCGGTCTCACAGTCGCTAACAACAAGAATGCCATGCGGAACTGATACAGGGATTGATGCGCTGCAGGTAAGTGCCTTATACGCCTCCAGTTTGGCAGGTACCATTTCTTTTTCCATGTTGCGACCGTTGTCAATGCGGCGGCGAATCTCATCGGCATGGCGCTCACTGATGAACACGATGGTCTCGTTCTTGACGCCGCCATTCGTTCCAAGCAACCGCTGATACCGAAGACCGTTAATACTAAATCCACGGCAAGCTCGATGGTAGTCCTTCTCTTTATCAATGATGACGCAGAGATAGTCCGGCTTAAACTGGATATCATCCAGTTGCGCATACAGCTTCTTGATTTGACGACGATTTGGAACGCTATTCGGCTCTTTACGAAGCCGCTTGATTTCTCCTTTGATTTTCCGCGCCTGCGTCTCAGCATCGGTGATGCCGTTCAATTCGTCCAGCCAGCGGAGTACCTGACTGTCGGCGAGGGAGATTACCTCGTCATTCTTTCTTGCCTCTGCAACGGGGAGCGTAAGCTTCCACTTCGCCTTTCGCAGGCGGCTGCTATGAAGCTTGAAAATGTATTTTTGACATACTAACTGTTTAGCCAGTATGGGTCACCTCACTTCGTATTTTATTTAATTATGTTGATATAGCATAAGTTACTCGTTCTCTTCTACATAACGGAACCATTCCTCGCGGAATGCAAACCGCTCGCTCTCAATGAACCGTTCGAGGGCTTCATCGTCATTTAGCAGGTCGGCATCTTCGTATGTATATGGAACACGCTCCTCCACGAGATAATCCTCTGGCAGCGGTCGGTGGTATCGTTTATTCAATTGGGCATCCTCCTTGGTTTGTGGTGTTAATCCAGTTAATGAGCAGCTCTCTCATATGCCTGCTCGGTATGTATAGGTTAATGGGCTTATCATCTCGAATGGCACTACGCCATATCCACTGTAGCATTTCTGACAAGGCAAAGTGTTCGGGGTTAATCGTGACATTCTGCTTGGCAAAAAACTTCATAATATTGGGGTCGGCAAATCGGTTCACCATATAGGCAATGTCAGTCCTGCTCTTGTACTGGTTTGTAGCTCTGGCGCTCGTCTGCAGGAAGTTATTGCGGAAGCGCCCGGTACGGGAGTCAACCAGCTTATTGACATCACTCTTGAAACAAGACCAAAGCCGCGTCTCGCTACTGCCATCTGGAATACTTTGAAAGAACTTCTTTAAGCCATTTCGAAGTTTACGGATTTCGGGATTGTCATACCCCCTGCGGTCATACCAAGCCTTAGACAAGGCATAGTGCTTATCACCAACGGCATTGAGTTTGGGGTCATCGACTATGCGAATCAGTTCACGGTAGTCCAGCGGAGGTGGAGCGTCCGGTCTGTCCGAGAAACGGTATCCGCTTTCATCCTGCTCGACACCGATGATGTTGTAATCGAATCCAAAGAAGTCAAGGTATGCCTTCTGATACTGTCCATCAAACAGATATGTCAGCATAAACACTTCGTCGAAAGACCGGAGTAATTCTGGGTTCAAGATATTGAGAAGAGCAGAGTCCAATCGGAACAGGGAGCCGGTGTTTGCCATTTCCTTGTAGTCGTAGAAACGACCGGTATAGCTATCGTCCAGCCACTCGATGCGACCGTCATCGTGTTCTGTGGCGAGCTGGTTTATAATGAGGTCAAAATCCTTGTTAGTGATATTCAAACGCTCAATTACTTGGATGCTTTCATCTACGATGAGCGAGTAGTGCTTTTGGCGAACGAGCTCCAAGGCTTCTGTGTCCATTAAGTAAAACAGTGAGTGTGTGGCGGCGATATTGTGTCCGAGCCGCATATGCAGTTTGAGTTCGGTAGACTTACTCATGTGGTCACTGTCCGGCTGGTCAAAATCACAACGCTCGCAGATACGCCCTACCTCGTCCAGATATGGGGTGATGTAGAGAAACCGCTTGGAGTCTTTGTAACGGTTCATATAACGAATGGCAGCGGAGGATTTACCACGTCCCATTCGGGCATCGACAACAGTGATGGTGTTCATCGGTGGTAAGCACCACCTTTATGGATAGTCGTTTGTATAAAAATCACGACCTTTCTTTGGAATTAGTGGGGTGCGAAAATTTTAGGACACACAAAAGCCGCTCGGCTGGCTATACCGTCGCTATCAATGCAGCGCCTGTAACTTGCTTTGAATATCCTGTCCAGTAGAGTTCAATTCTTGTTCTCAATACTTTTTATAGAGTGCATCTGCGAAACCGTTGTGAGACAAGGCTTTGCGGGAACGGTTAGGACACACGCTGTGTCTTTTTTTTGTTTTGGGGGTACAAAAATTTTAGGACACATTAGGGCGTTCGGGCTGGCTATACTGTGGCTAACTTGCAGCGCCTGTCACTGATGTTGAAGGTTCTGTCCAGTAGTTTAATTTCTTTCCCAATACTTTTTATAGAGTGCATCTGCGAAACCGTTGTGAGACAAGGCTTTGCGGG
>DAIOXG010000002.1:48158-50878 GCA_036758085.1 Prevotella sp.
AACGGTTAGGACACACGCTGTGTCTTTTTTTTGTTTTGGGGGTATGAAGTTGTCAAGGTGCAATGGGTGATGGATTATGCCATCAGAGACTCGCTTTCTCCAATGTCGCTATCGACCAGATAGTTGTGGTTGATGCTACCGAGATTGAGGCTCCGGTATGCTTCATCAATTTCTTCGCTGGTGATACCGATGTAGTCCAGAGTCTGAGCAGCGGTCGAGTGACCGAACATCTTCTGGAGGAGCAGGAGTTTGCGAGGGTCATTACCACTCATCACCATCTGATGATAAGCAAAGGTCTTACGCAATGAGTGAGTTGCCATACGGTTACCAAGTCCAAGGTCACGAGCGATGCCTTTGAGCATTGAGTCAACGGCTTGTTTGCTGATGGGCTTATTCTCGTTCACTCCGTTATTGGACTGGCTGCGGAACATATAGTCACTGAGGCGAACGTTTGGAGTGTTCTCAAGGTACAGGGTGACAGCTTCGACAACTGCGGTGTTAATGGTGATGTAGCGGTTGCGCTGATGCTTGCGTGTGTTCCGGGTCTTCTTTTCCAGAATGGGGAACCGGTCACGGAAAGTGCAATCATCATTGATGATGTGGGTGAAGCGCAGAGAGCGAAGGTCGCTGATACGAAGTCCAAAGTTAATGCCAACGATGAACAGCATATTGTCTCTGAAACGCTTCTGTCCAATGAGGAACTGGGAGATGCGGATGATGTCATCCATACTCTTGATGGGCTCAGCAGCGTGCTCGACAGCAAGGTCAGTGTGCACCTCCTCGGTGGCAGGAGCGATGAGACCAGCCTTGAGCTTACGGCAGCTCTGCTGGACGGTTGCGATGTCGATGACACCGGAGGCACTATTCGTCTTGTTGAAGTCTAACTGGATAATCTGAGCCATCGAAGGACTCTCCTTTCAGATGCAAGAAGTTATTTATTTAATTTACTTGATATGCTATATTATATCAAAAAGAAAAGAGAGATACAACAAAATCACATAAACAATAAAGATAATAGCGGGAAAAGAAGGAATAAATAAAAGGTTGCGTAGTTAAGCCTTTTTCTTTTTTGGAAAGTTGAATCCTGTGATAAAAGCAACCACGCAAAAGGCTTAACCAATAATATTCTTCTGGACAGAAAAGCATTGAAACACAAGGGGGGTGAGGGGCTGAGTTAAAAATGGGTCGTGTCAGTTAGATGAACCGACTACATCTGTGTGCGGGCAGGACAGGGGGCAGAAATACCATAACCACCCCCCTACTTGCCATAGCACAGAAAGGGCAAGTTGAAACGGCGGACAGGCTGACCGAAAACAGGCGGCAGACAGGCAGGGACAGGCGGCAAGGGTGTAGACCCCTTGCGGCTATGGACGTATGCAAAAAAAAAAAAATTGTGTTGACATTCTCCCGCCGTTATGCTATCATATCCACGCCGGACAGACACGGCGGGACAGCCACACACAACCACCCAGCACACAACCACACGCCGCCCACCATGTCAAAACCATTGACCGGCAGAAAGGAACGCACACCATGACAACCACGAAAACCGCCCAGACCACCACGGCACGGCCCGACTTTGACACCGTAAAACGTGCCTATGAAACCGCCCTTGCAACCGGCAAGGACAGCGCCGACGAACTAACCGCACTTGCAACCGCTGTTGCATACTCCGTGCTGAACAAGTGCATTGACCCCCAGCGCAAAGCCGCCCCCCAGCGTGAAACCGTCTCCGCAACCGGATACAATCCCGCTCTTGTCCAGCTGAAACACGGCATAGCCGCCAACCTTGCAACGCTGGACAACTTGCGCACGGCAACGAACAAGGCAACCCGCACGGCGTACAACGCCGATGGTGACTTGACAACCGAAACCGTGGACAAGGACGCAGAAAAAGCCGTTGCCGCCCTTGTGGGGGAAACCCTTTCCGACGGTATAGACCTTGTGAACGCCGCCGCCCTTGCCATTCTCGAACAAGCCGCCGAACACGCAGACCCCGCCGCCCCTTGGCTTGACACGCCATACACAACCCGCCGACTTTCCCGCCGTGTCTATATCCGCACAGAGGATAGCCGTGCATACCGTGACGAAACCACAACCCCGATACAGGAAGTTTACCGCGCTGTGCGTCAAGCTGTGCAGGACAGCCGCGCAACGCAGACCGACCCCCGCAACGGATACACCTACATAGAGGACAGCGAAAACGGGCTTGAAACCATTTACTACCGCTTGCACAAGTACGCTGACCTTGGCGGGTACAACTGCGACGGAAACTACACCGCCGACCGGCAGACCGTAGAGGACTACGAAACGACCGTTGCACGACTGGACTTGACCGACCGTCAAGCGCAGGTGTTAAGACTGCGTATGCAAGGCAAGGGGTACAAGGCTATTGCAACCTATTTGGGCATACCGCAAAGCAGCGTTTGCCGGTGTATGTATCAGGTACGGAACAAGGCGGAGAAAATCGGCTTGACTCCCGACGGCTACACGGCGCAGGATTGACAAACGAACACGGCACACCGACCCAGACGGGCGGGGGCGTTTCAGCCCCCGCCCTTTTCCTTTTCTGGACAGGACAGCGCCCCGCCGCAAGGGGTGCAGGGCGAAAGCCCCGCCGACCTTGCCGCCGCCCCTCTGGGCGGGGTGTAGACCCCTTGCGGTTAGGGGTGCAGGGCGAAAGCCCCGCCGACCTTGCCGCCGCCCCTCTGGGCGGGGTG
>DAIOXG010000002.1:50978-51174 GCA_036758085.1 Prevotella sp.
TAGACCCCTTGCGGTTAAGGGTGCAGGGCAAGACCCCGCACGGCAAGCCACGAAATACAAGCGGAGATGTCCGCCACTTTCGGGTATGGCAAGCCAACACACCATTGAGTGAGTGTCAATGTGAGTACCTTTGCTATCAAAGGCGTCGCCGGTGCATGAGAGTTAGGCTCATGGTACGAGATAGTGAAAATCCCCG
>DAIOXG010000002.1:51274-52947 GCA_036758085.1 Prevotella sp.
GGCGTCGCCGGTGCATGAGAGTTAGGCTCATGGTACGAGATAGTGAAAATCCCCGGAGGTTTGTGCCTATGAACCTAAGTGCGGCTTGCATAACTGATGGCTATACGAAAAAGACCTCTGATGGTTAGTAGTATCGTCCGAGTTTTCCACCCAAGGGTGTTGCGCTCCGAGGAGCCGAAAATGAGGGCATATAGATATGAAAGTCGGATTTGGTTGAGTATTGTGAATAAGCAGAACTTCACTCAATCGACGCGAGTATCAGAAATGATATGCGCGGTGTTCGATACTGCAATAGTTGCATGGGCGAGTTATGCCCCATGAGCCGAGTGCAGAGCCACCGCCGTGTCCTTGAGTTTATCATTGATAGAGCCGCTGACTGAGAAATCTTTCAGCGGCTTTCTTGAGTGATAAACTTTGTTATCACCGAAATTCTGTGAAAGGGGCATTTCAAAATGACCAGAGAAGAAAACACCGCTAAATTGGCACAGTTGCGCTCTGAAACCGAAGCCCTTGTCAAGGATTACAATGATGCAATCCAGAATGGCAAGTTTGAGGACGCTTCCAAAGCCGACAAAGCCATGACCGAGAAAATCAATGAGTACACCGCTACCGTTCGGGATATGTGCTTCGAGGATTGCAAGAACACTGATAATCCCATGCTTACCGCCGTCACGACCCTGTCCTTTGTGACTATCGGGGTTAAGGACGAGCAGAAGGGTGATGACAAGGTGCCGGTTCGCGCTATCGTGGACAAGGAACGGCAGATTGACCTGCTCAAGCTCCACAAGTATTGTGGTTCTATCGGCGCCAATGAGAATTGGTCGAGTATCGCGCAGAAGATGAACTTCCTGCTGACCGCGCAGAAGGCGGTTGACCTCGGTATCGACCCCAAGGTTGTCAATGACAGCTACGCTATGAGCGAAATCGCCCGTGAGTTTGACATGGGCAAGAATCCGACCAGCAAGACGAACCTGCTCAAGACTTTGCAGACGGTTATCACCGCCATGCTGGGTGAGCAGTACAAAGCAACGAGCCATGATGTCAACTTCCTGATGTCGGTTTATTCCAAGAAGAACCGCAAGGCGCTGACTGTGACTTGCGCAAATCACCGGTATTTCCGCAATTATCTGGCTGAGGTTTGCCACCGTATCGTCACCGGCAAGACCTATGAGCTGGATTTCAAGACCAAAAAAGACAACTGAATATCTCAGTGAGGGTATTTGAACCACCGCGAGCCCACGCCATATGGCAGATGTTTTCTAATGGGCTTTCGTCGGCGGTTTTCTTATACCCTGAGCCGCACTGATGAGCCGTAATGACGGCGAAACGGTGGCGTATAAGCCACCGTCTGCGGATATCCGACAATTCGCTAAAGGAGTTTTTCATATGTCCTATGATGTTTTCAAAGAACGAGTGAGAGGGCTTGTAAATCGCTCCGGTTCCAAAGTGAGTTTTCACCATGAGGACGGAAAGCACATTGCCCGTTGCTCTGATGGCATTACCATCATTGGTAATGTGCTTTGTCCGAGGGTTCTTGTTAAATGGGGCAGCGGTCATACCGCTTATGCCACAATCTGAGTTTTAATCGACCGATGCTGGTACGCCGTAGGCAAAAGGGAAATTGGCGGCGTTAAATGAGGTGGGGAGCCAACGCGGTCGCCGTAATGCGGCTT
>DAIOXG010000003.1:0-43267 GCA_036758085.1 Prevotella sp.
AATTAAAAAGAAAACTTTAATAAGCAAAATAATACTTTATTTTTTAAGAAATTTTAATAAAACAAACATTTTAATATAATAAAACAAATACTTTATTATGACTGGAGAGCAACTAAAATGTATTCTATATGCGGCAGGCATACCACAGGCTGAATTAGCAAAAAAAATGGGCATGTCACATCAGAATTTATATGCAGCACTAAAATCTCAAGACATCAAGACAGGCTTTCTTGAAAGGCTCTGCGAAGTCCTCGATGTGAAGATGGCATTCTTCTATCCAGACGACTACGACCGTGGCGGTGGATCATCCAAAAGTGCCCATTCCGCTACTGCGGTAGGGTCGGAAAACACCGCCACGACAGGAGCCAGTGACGACATGGTCAGACAGCTGCTCTCACAGAATCAGCAACTGATAGACATTATTAAGAATAATCTGTAATTATATATATATGGAGACGATAAACATCAACCCGATAGCTCTGCGTGTGGCTGAGCTGATAGAGAACAAGACAGGTGGTAGCAGGGTGCTATTCGCACGACAGGTCGGATGGTCAAAACAAAGGCTGACCAATATACTTGCCGGGAAGGCGATAGGACTAACAGCGGTGGAGGATATTCTGCGTGCATATCAAGACTTGAATGCACGATGGCTCATCTTTGGAGACGGTAACATGTTAAACATTACAGAGCCAAATTTCGGCAAGCGTTACAACACCATCAAGGCATTCGAACGCTATCTGCCGTACATGACGGATGCGGAAGCCCTGTTGCTTGCAAACGGCAAGAGCGACTGGGATGAAGCGACAGTAGCGCGATGGTCTGCCCTTGACCAGAAACGACGTGACGACATCAATAGACGCTTTACGGAAGCCTATGCAAGGCAGGGCATGAAGTTCAAAAAAATATGAAATAACTGTGAATAGTACGCAATAATCGTACTATTTTACAGCTAAAGATTTGATATACTGGTTATTAGATTATATGGACTATATGTCTGGGGGGCGTGTGGTCGGCAGTTCGAGTCTGCTCACCCCGACAAATCTATTAGGCGATGATTATCAATAAGATACACCGTTAGAGCCTAAATCGTGATTAGTATTATTCGGTATCTTTTGGCGTTATTTCACGCCAAATCAACTGCAAAAAACATGCAAAATGGCAACATTGAAACTATTCCTCGACAAGCGGTATAAGTATAAGAGCGGTTGCTACCCTCTGAGAGTGGCTGTCAACCATCGCGGAAGGTCTGCATTCATCAATATCGGAATCGAATTATTGGAGGAGCAGTGGGATGCTAACAAGTTGAAGATTGTTAAGCATCCGCAGAAGGTTGTGCTGATGACCTTCGCAACACAGAGACTTATGGCTTATCAGACCGTGCTATACAAACTCATAGAGAGTGGGCGAGTACGCTCTATGGATGCGTCCTCCCTGAAGAATGCATTGGTCAACGCTCTCGATCCTTCGTGCGCACGCGAGTGCACGTTCCTTGAATATTATGAGAGAGCGATGGCAAGAAGAAAGGCGGAACGCACGCTGGAGATATACAGGGCGACCTTCAACAAGATCAAGAAGCTCATCCGTGGTGCTGACCGTCTGACGTTCGAGGACATTACCCCAGACTGGCTGAGACGCTTTGACAGCCTTATGGACCGTGAAGGGTTGTCACGCAATGCGAGGAATATCCATCTGCGCAACATCCGCGCAATCTTCAACGATGCTATCACGGACGAAGTGACGAGCAATTACCCCTTCCGCAAGTTCCGCATCAAGAACGAGGAGACGCCTAAACGCAATATATCGGTGGAAGATATGAGATTATTATTGGGCTGGGAAGAACTGCACGGACAACAGCGTGAGTATCTTGATATGTTCAAGTTGATGCTATGCCTGATTGGTATCAATATCGTTGACCTCCTGCACCTGAAGAAGTCCGATTACCGTAATGGACGTATTACTTATCATCGCGCAAAGACCAACCGTTTCTACGACATCAAGGTCGAGCCAGAAGCGGAGAGGATAATCATGCAGTATGCAGGTGACAAGTATCTCCTGAGAATAATGGACAGAAGGAAGGACTACAAGCAATATGCAAGCCAGATGAACTACGCACTGCAACATATCGGCAGATGGACTAAGATAGACGGACGTGGAGGCAAGTACCAGATTGAACCGCTCTTCCCGGGAATTACTACGTACACAGCTCGTCACTCATGGGCGACGTATGCTTCAAGACTCGACATTCCGAAGGAGACCATAGCGGCTGCGTTAGGACACGGAGGTAAGACGGTAACTGATATATACATCGACTTCGACCAGCAGAAGGTGGACGAGGCAAACAGAAGGGTGTTAGACTATGTTCTCGGTGGGGGTTGATAGTTATTTTTCTCAAAAAACAACGAGAGCGCAATAATAATACAATGGTTGTGTAACTTGTTGCGCCACACATTATCGACGCTCGAAACGCAAAAAAAGGAGCGTCGGCATCACCCGACACTCCCAAACTCTTAAAACATACCATTATGGTTTGTTCGGTGCAAAGGTAAAAAAAATATTCGACATTGCAATAATGTTGCTTATAATTTAACATTGTTTCACGTCGTCGTCCTCACCTTCGGTACACAGCAATTCTACTAATGCCTGTAAGTTGCAGAGGCTGTTCAACAATGCCTGCTTAATCTCAGGAGTGATTGTTACTTTCTTCATAATGATAATAAATTAGTTGATTATAGATTGGCAGAGCCATCCCATAATATAGCATGGCTCCTCTGATTTCATATCTATTCCGTCCGTCTCGCATATATGCGTAACAACATGGAATAATTCGTGAGCAATAGTGTTGACCAATTCCTTGCAGGATGTTGCCCTGCCGATTGCCACGATGCTCTCTCTCACTGCCATATTGGAGTACGTGAGACCCGTATTCTCACCTCCTCTAAGGAAATGCTCTCTCGCATCCTTGACTGCCTTGCCTGTGCATCCCATCTGCACAAGCGAGCCACAGATGTAGTCCGCATCCCTCCTGCATACGTCATAGAATATCCTGATATTCCAGTCGTATCTCTCTATGTATATCTCCTGACTCGTCATAGACTCGTTATAGTATCTCATCCCACGGTATGCCTATTCCGTTGTGAGTCATGTCGGCATAGAACCGATTGAAGATGAAGCCATCCTTCTGGTCTGAGTCGTCCACCATATCTTTGATGAAGAGAGACAGGTGCGCTTCGTCCTCGATTGAGGACTTGTAGTAGTCCGCCCTCGCCATGTTAGCCACATACACATGGTCATAGCCTGCATTGTTTTCTAACGTTACATTGTGCTTGGATAGCATTTCTTCGACCTTCTCCTTGTCGATATACTCTATCCTCTCGTCACGCTTGGTGACGGAATTGTACTTCCACATCTGCTTTACTGCCCACTCGCAAGCCTTCTTGTTGAAGTGCCAGCCGTTGTAGCGTAGGTAAGCAATCATGCCTTCTGGCTTCATGTCATATATATCCAGAGGTAATCTGCATCGTCCCATAGTGATTTGTTTTTAGTGGGTGACAGCAATATCTACCGTCACCCTTGTTAATACTTAGTAGCGACCTCTGCCATAACGACCATCATAACGTCTCTCGCCATAGCGTTCACTGTCTCGCCAGTCACGCTCTTCACGCTCGTTGCGCCAGTCGTCACGGTAGTCGGGCATTGGCATACGCTCGCCCATGCGCTCACGTCTCATTCCATCTATGCAGGACATGACCTTACCGCCATATCTCAGCATCTTCTCCACGTTCTCCGATAATTCATCGAACTTGCTTTCTGTTATTTCAATTACGTATCCCATAATGCTCTACTTGTTTGCTGATTTCACGGAAAGAGCCTTGCTCAGCATCCCCTTGATGTCTGACAGCGTGTCCTCCATACCAGAGACCTTGCTCTCCAGTTTGGTTATCTTCTCTGCCTGTTCCCTCTCCTTAGCTATCTGAGGATTGAGGATGGAACGTATCTTGATGCAGTCCTCCATCATCTGACGGTGGTATGCTTCGCTCTCCACAATCTCCTTTGATGTGCGATACATAGCTTGCACCTCAGCATCTATTGCATCGTGGCTCTCTGATAGCACAAGGTCTCCGCAGTTAGCTATCTGGGCGGTGGATGGCAGTTGCTTGAACTCCATCTGCTCGTCCTGGAACTTGACCGTTATATCCACGGTGGTCTCCATTCCCTGCGCTCCCAACTGATAATTCGGTTGATACTTCGGCTGAGGATTGCTGACAGACAATACCTGTCCTATCCTCAGACTCAATCTCTCTCCATCACCCTGCTTCTTCTCCAGCACGTAGATGATGCTGTTCTGTCTTAGTCCGCTGAACATAGCTCTATTCCGTTAATTGTTATACAATACCTGTCATTAACTGTAAGGTGTTCGTGTCACGCTCAAACCACAACTGATAGACTCCAGTTCCCGCCACGTCTGCAACCGTCAATGGCGCACCGTTGAACTTGGTTACGGCTTGCGTCGCACCGTTGGTCTCGAACAATACTGGCAGTGTTCCTGTCGTTCCAGCCGGGATTGATTGCATTAGGTTCACGAAGACCGTCCCACGGTAATTGGCATTGAGGAATGCGTGGTTCTTGAACGTGAACGTCACGTTGTCCGCATTCACATTCACTCCTGTACTGCCTATAGCCGCCGAGCCGTGTCTATTCACCCATGAGAATGGTCTTATCCACATAATGACCTCCTTTCTTAGCCCCAGAAGCCACCATTCGCAAGCGGATTTGACAATCCTGCCTGCCATGCTACACAAGAAGGCACTCCCACTACTGGACTATACTGGACGGTTGTCGTATCAGGCAATTTGCACTTGATGCCGGCTATCTCGCTCTGCAGACTCTGAACAGCAGCACCGATTGGAGCGGTTGCCTGAGTAATCATCTGAGAGAACATCGCACTCTGCTGTCCGTTGTTGATGATTACCGCCTGTTGACTGTTCTTCTCACGCAGTGCGTCAATCTTGTCCTGCAGGGTCTGTGTCTGCATCTGGTCGAGCTTCGCCATGATTGCATTCGTGTTGTTTTGGTTTGCATCACGAAGCATGAGAGCGTTGGAGTTCGCAGTATCATTGATGGCATGAGTCTGCTGGCAGATTGACAACTTGATGTTACCGTCCATCGCAGTGATGGAATTGTTCGTCTTACAGCAACATTCTGCCAACTGAGTAGCGATGGCATTGTTGCCCTGCATCAGAGCGGTGATAATCTGGTTCGTGTTCATGCCCATCTGGTTGCCGAGACTGCAAATCTGCTGACCAAGACCGTTGATTGCTGCCATTACCGCATCGCTGGATGTGTTGAGGGCAGTAGCCAGGCTCTGAACATCGTAGCCGTTGCGCTGAACAGCCTGCATGATAACAGCCGTATTAGCATCGTTGTTCAAGATTGGCATTACTCCACCCTGTCCGTTAGCGCACATGCCACGATTACCACCGAAGCCAAAGCCGTTGTTGCCCATGAGTATGAAGAGAAGGAGAATGGCAAAGATGTCATTCCCCCAGCCGTTACCGTTTCCCTTGTTGTTCAGCAACGCTACGAGAGCAGGGTCAACACCTTGTCTCTGCATGAGGGCAGGGAGCATGGCAAGGACACCGCCTGTTCCTGAATTGCTCGTACCTCCTTCTGGATTGAATACATAAGTTTTGCTTTCCATATTATTACGAATTGATAGTGAATACTTAAAATAACTAACACTCTGTAACGCATTACGTCAGCAAAGGTAATAATCTTTCACATCATCATCATTATAACTATCAAGTTTTCTTTTATCTATTGAGCATCAACGTTTTAACGTGATAGGAAACCATATCAAGTTTTCTGTACGCACAAAAAAATCAGCCACTTTCACAAGCGACTGATTACCCTAACAATACTTTTTAACCTTAATAATACTACTACAATACTAACTTTAACTATCTAATAACTAAACAAAATGAAAACTATTTATGCAATTTTCTCTTTATAAACTCTCTAACTTTCCACTTCTTGAAGAACTTGTTCTTGTCTCCTGCTGAACTCTCAGCTTCAAGTTCTCCATTTTTGATAGCTCTTCTGAGCGAAGCTTCACTCAGTCGAGTCTCCTTCTTAACTTGCCCGAATGTCATCATCGGGTTCATCATTTCGGGGATAATCTCACACAGTCTGTCGAGGTCGTCATCATCCATTCCGCAAGCGGTTACAGATTCACCCTGTTTCTGCTGTCTCGCTGCTTCAAAGCACTTCTCTGAGAGTGCCTTTAATGCCCAACCAAGGACTTCATAATTCAGCTCCTTCATATCATTTGAAAATTCTTCGTCCGACACAGGTATTCAACAATATGTCGCAGAACGCATACACATATATCACTGCAATCATGACGAACAGGGCATAATGGCTCATTATCATTTCAGCCGTTGTGAAGACACTGCAGTGTACTATATGTATGGCATTCAAACCAAAACAATACATGAACGGAATGCGGTATCTCCAGCATAAGAAGAAGAAACGACTTGCGATTATGATTATCATAGGTAGCACATAAACCATCGCATAGATGAACAGAGACATATTATCCATAAGGACACTAAGCGCATGCGCACACATGATAAAGACCGGCACCCACTTACAGAACCACCGGAAGAACTTTAATATTCTCCGATTGTATTTCGTGCTACTCACCAAGGCTATTTTCAATATGTCGATGATGTCAACATTTTTCATAAGTTGCGCCAACTGCTTCTCTTGTTCTTGCGTCATAGTTTCTGAGATTTTGATTTTCGAATGCAAAGGTACTGATTTTTTGGCAATTATCCTTGCAAAATCCGATTTTTTATTGTAATTTTGCATTACTTATATAACGGTTATGATTAAACAAGCAAAGGTGAATTTAGTTTCAAGGGCAGATTAGTAGCGATACTGGTCTGCCTTTTTCAATATCCGTTCTGAGGATCACGCTTGCCGCAACCCTTGACCACGCATTTGTATCTCTGCAATTCCAGCTTCAACTGCGCATTCTCTTGAAGCAAATCAAACTTCTCAGTGTTCAACTTGCGAACAAGTTCTGTCTGCTCGGCAAAGCGGTGTTCCTTGTTCTGCAACTGCTCTTGCAGGAAGTTGTTTGTATCACGAAGCAAGGTAAACTCCACGCTGTCCGCTTCCGCTTCCGCAATGCGCTTGTTCGTGTCCTTGTTCAAGACATACTTAATCGCTTCCCAACCGCCAAATGCTGTCAGCACAGATGCTATCACCGTGCCTATAATCTCCAATCTCTCCATATCAATATATTCTATACCCTATACCCACTCCCACATAAGGAGCAAAAACTCTCTCACCCACACCAATTCCTACACCGCCATATACTCCCCATCGTCTTGCCTTCTCCTTCACCGTGACTCGCTCATGAACTGTCACGGTACGAGGAAAAACTTTGATAGAGTCCAAGGCTGGCTCATATCCGCTCACCCAAGCATTGTAATTACTATCTCGGTATTCTCTCTGCACGTAAGGCAAAGCAACCTCCACGGTGTCCCTCTTGCATAGAGTATCACGAACCACCACCTTCACCGTCTTCTCGCCCAGCGACACCTCTCTATACACGGTGTCTGGAGCAAGCGTAACAGTATCAGTCTTGATGATGGTGTCAGTCACGGTGCGAACATTATAGCAATGCTTGCTTGCATAGTCATACCCTCCAAGAAAACTGATAATGCAACAAGCAATAAGAATTATCAATGTCAACGCCCTCATACCAACACCCTCTCTGCTCTGTCGTGATACTTCTTACGCTCCGAATAGCCGTTTGTACCTCCGTTAATCAGCTTTGTAATGGTCAGCAGAGCATCAATATCGGCATAGTAATTCAGGTTCCTCTTGCGCCAGAACCACATTGATGAACGAATTGCGCCAATCGGCTTGGCAAGTAACTCGGGTTGCTTCACCACGTCAAAGCCACAATACTCCTTGTACTGTGCGTAATTATACTTGCCAGTCAGCTGGATAAGTCCTCTGCCCTTATACTTCTGTCCGTCACCGTCCTTTGCCGAGGTGTTGCCGAGTCTGACTGCCAATGTGCCTGTGTCGTACTTCGCACCGCTCGCAATCTCCTCAGTATATCTGAACTCCATACTCTCATGAGCAATCTGAGCAAGGTAGTTCACCCACCTACGAGGTGTCGTAATGCCAAACTCCTCAGCATACTTATTCAGCATTTCTGTCACGCTGTCGAGTGTCATTCCTGCAAAGTTCTTATTCCTTTTCAAGTTGCCCTCGATGTTAGTCATTATCGCCTTCAGTTGTTCCTTCGTTATCTTCATATCAGTTTCCTCCATGCGTATTTCGCTCTTGTTGTCGTGTATTTCAAGTTTTTCTCATTACCGTAGGCTTCCCTCTCAAAAGAGATAGCTCTGTAAGCCTTGTTGCTGTTGCCGAGCCTTGCGACCTTGACCAGCCACTCCACCAGATACCAAATGTAGAAAAGTACATACCCCATCTCCTTCATTTGGGCGGTATGTATCTTTTCGTGATTGATGTCACTCTCGCTCATCGTGCAACCCTTGCGCACGAACAACACCCCGAACAGGTTTATCGCCTTGAAGCCTGGGAATGGGATGATGTTGTTATAGATTATCTTCATAATTGTCTGTAATTATAGATTGTTATACTTATACGCATTATCACGCAATCACCTTACCGTTCACCGCTATATGGACTGTCTGACCATCGCCTCCCGAGAAGTTTAAAGTATTGGTGGAAGTATCGAAAGTCAGAACGATGCCTCCAACTGTCAACCTTTTATTTAGCTCCATGTTTACGTCACAATGGCAAACATATCTGTCAACGTATAACCAGTCACCCAAATCAACTCTCTTTGCGCCACCACCAAATGTATGCTTCTGTTTCCCATTGCTATCAGTATCATACCTAACGATGTAGTTGGACGTAGAACCAGCATATATCGCACCATTTTGGAGGACAATATCTTTCGTAGTGAGCATGCCAGTCATCTTTCCGCCACCTTTCGACAGGTAGTTATTCAACAACGAGTCAATATCACTCCTGTAATAGTAATTATCGGCCATCTCCTGAAGATTGTAATAGTTGCTTGTCACCCAATCCTCAGTGGCATAACCTCTGACATCAGGTATCTCGCTCGCTTTCGCCATCCTCGTCCATGACTGCCAAGTACCGTTGCTCATGTACCTGGTATAAAGTGCCCCGTCATTGCAGAAGGCTACTTCATGAGTACAATTGTCATGGGCATACGCCCCCATGTGAATCACCGCAGATTCCGCAGGGAGGTCTTTATCATAACATGATTTGTAATATAAGCACCTGCCTGTCGGGGTACTGAAATAATCAGAGGTCAAACTATCTGCGGAATTTGCTGTGCTGGCACTATTTGCGCTGGAGGCGTAACTGACAGACTGACTGCCGATATTACTGGTATTGATAGCTGAAGCCTTGGGCTGATAGATGCTCTCCGCCTCTGTCTTGGTCAGGAACTTGCTCTTGATTGCAGAGACAAGTGCTTCAATCGTTTCTAATAGTGCTATTTTCATCGTTTATCATTTGTTTTATTGTTTGCTCTTCGATAATTCCATAGGAGGTTGCCTGCAACCGCTTGAGGGTCACAGACAACTGCTCCTTTGTCTCGTGGTCAACGACGGCATCCGTAATCGTCAATGGATATACGAGTACACCGTCGTAGTATATTCTCTTTACGTATGCCATGTGTCGTTGTGTTTAGAACATTGCGTTTATCTCTTCATCCGTGATGGCAACGAGGTCAGTCTTTGCGATGTATGTAGCATCGGCTGTTGACTTCGCCATCTTGCCGTCCACCGTCTTCTCGATTTTGCCAAGAGCAACGCTGATAGAGTCTCCAGCTGCAACAGAACCAGCCGATGAAGGCTTGGCATAGCCTGTCTTGACCTTAATCTCGGTAGAGTCGTATGTAGGCTTAGATGGAGCTTTTGCCCATGAAGGTACATCGCTTGCCGGGAGAGTGGTAGGATAAGCAGGGAGATTGACCACACCGCTTGTCTTGGTCTGCTCCACACCGTCTATCTTTACGGTCTGCACTGCAGTGTCCGCCTTTGCGCCCTGTGTGCTTGTAGCTGCGTCCTTGATACCGTAGCCAGCAAGGGTGGTAGCCTTGTCCGCCTTGCCGGAAATGGCTGATGCCACCGCCTTGCCGTTGACAGGAGCTGTGCCTGTAGGGGAGTAGGTACTGGTGGTGTCGCTGGCAGGAAGAGAAGTAGGATAAGCAGGGATAACGACTGACGTGCCTGATTTCAGTTCCGTATCGTTACCACTAATCTTCACGCTCTGCACTGCGGAGTCCGCCTTTGCACCCTGCGCCTTGGTTGCCACGGCAGAAGCCTTGGCGTAAGTCGTTGTGATAGTATTACCTGCCGAGTCCTTTGTGGCTTTATCAGCAGAGCCTGCAGATGTGGCATAGTCTGCTCTTGTCGCATGCTCTGCTTCACTTGCCGTACCTGTCGTATAGACTTCATAACCGTCTTCTGAGTTAAGTTTGCTCTCATCCACGATGAAGTACATCCTACCTGAAGATGTCACCTTGACGGTATCGCCCATCTGTACCTGTTCTGTAGTAAGAGCGAAACGTGCCTGGTCGTCTGCAACGACAATGAGACGTTCCAATGCGCCCTTCGGCATGTTCTTCATAGGGATGACACCATCGAGAGTAGATGCTGGAACCTTACCGCCAACCTTTACCTCACCTACCTTCAAGTCACCATTCTTGATTGCTGATACGAGCGTCTGCAATCCTGCGCTGTCTAATACTTTTGTCTGTGCCATATTTGTTAATGTTTATAAGTTATAAGTTTGGATATTCATCTTCAAGGTCATACTCTCCCTTGGGTATGTCCCTAACGGTAAAACCGCCTGAAGAGAGTGATGCACTAATGTTCGCAGTCTCAAGAGGTATTGATACTGTAGAGAGATTGCCCGAACTAAGACCGACATGTACTTCATCGGCTCTCTCGTTACTCATCTTCATAATAAATCCTCCTCTTCTGTCGTGCGAACAAGTTCAAAAGCCTGGGAAATATCCACTGCTGTCTGACCTTCCTCGTCCTTGTTCTCCCAGAGCGTAATACCATGCACTCCAAGCATTGTGTGTTCCGTGCCACGAAACTTGAATATTATTGTATTGCCGTCTGTCTGATAATTCATCGCTATCCTTCTGCCGTAAGGAGTGATTATCTCCAGCGTCAGATTTCTGCCAGATAACGGCAGAGCATTGCCGTTGGTCAGTATCGACCAACGAAATACTATGTCCTTGCCTTTTCTTATCTTTATCATGCTCATATTGTTAATTTACGGAATGTAGAAATTTGCAATCGGGTTGCCGTTGTCGTATGTTGAACCGTTGCGGTTGATGAACAGACTCGGTATTCTATTCGTCTCTCCATTCAGCAATAGATTGTCAATCTTCTTGTGCGCAATGAAGCAATCCTCCCAGTTGTCCGCGTTGCCTGCTAAATCTGGGGCAAGAATACCCGACTCACCATGGAATTCAATAGGTCTGAGATTATCGAAATTCGGATCATTATTCGAATCTCGTATCCTATCCACGTCTGCATTGATATTTACTGCCGTAAAGTCACTTGCGTTGACCACCGACCATACGAGGCACTTAGTGTTGTTAATCTCCTCAATCTGTGATACCAGCTCCACAGTCTGACCAGGCATTAGCCATAGCATTCTTGCCACCGTACCATTCACGCTAAGTCTTCCGTGCTTATAATCGCTGTCACCGTAATACCATGCACCTGTTATATTGTGACCGTGCTTGCCGTTACCGTCCGTGACCTTGAATATTTTGTGGTCTGCGCATATAAGCGTACCCATGTTGTATATATCGCGAATAGTCTCCCTGTTGATAGTGTTATTGCTCGTCCACAGTCTATCATATTCAGCATCTTCCAGATATGCCCAGCGTGAATATTGTAGTGGCGCACCTCCCTTCGTTATGCGGATATGTGTGCCTGCAATCTGGTACTTCGGTATGTTATACCTCTTCTTAACTTTGCTTAGCGTGGTATTGCACGTTATGATGTCGTAATCCGTAGATGGATTGTACGTCGGCAGGAATACAATCTGAGTATTCAATTCTCTGCTTCTCGGGTCGAAAGTCGGAATGAAGTAAGAGCCAGCCTTGGAAGGGTCAACTATCTGGAAGTTTCGCTTGGATTCTACATAGTCCTTTTCCTCTTTAGGCACAAGAGAATTGGTAATGGCATCCCACTCCGCCTCCGTTTTCACCGCCATGTCCGTTATCGTTCCCTGTATCGTGGCATTCGTAATGTCAAGATTCTCTACCTTACCACGCTCGGCAAAGAGCACCTTTGTAGCCACGAAATCCTGATAGGTGACCTGCACCCACGGTTTCGTCCACGTACAGGAGTTTACGCTTGATACAGATGTACTCGCAGATGGCTCTACATTGGTATGAGTATAACCGCACAGATACATCTGCTTCGGGTACTTCGGATTGATTACGATGCTCTGATATGCTTCGTTGGACTTACCTGACAAGTATTTGACATCCTTGCTCCACTCCGTCGGACCAACAAGTGGCTTGCCATTTGCACCGTTCTTGCCGTTTGTTCCGTCATTCACCACAACAATAGTGGTTTTTGCTGAATACTGTCCAAGTCTTGCGGTGATATAGATATTATAACACATTCCCGTGAAGTAATAAGTATCAATAATCTCCAGCACATTACCTCTTATCTCATATCTTGTATCTTCTATCTCCTCACCACTCGCATTATCCCAGTCGATAGACCATGTTACAGTGCCAGATAGATTCTCTAATACCGCTTCTATTGTTATATTTCCATCATCCCAAGGGCTACTTGTTTCATCACAGTTGATTACTTGCCTATCACATCTGAGAGATAGGATTTTTGCATCTGCTCCGTTTTCGCCCTTATCGCCTTGGTCGCCCTGTGCACCAGCCAGATGGATAACCGATATGCTATACGTTCCGTCCGTGAACTGGATTACTTCCTGATTCCAAACGAACCTATTTTCGTTGGTGGTGGGCTCCATAGTAGTACTCCATCCTGTCGTGTCGAGCTCATTATTACTGTTGACTGTAATGCCTTTCGTAGGCTTTTTCTCTGTGCCTACCTGGTAGTACTCTGTAATACTTTTGATACCCTTGCCATCTTTGCCAGGCTCACCATTCTTGGGGAAATAGCCGATACAGGTCTTGCCAGACTGAGAGATAGTAGTTCCATTATCGTCACTGCACACCTCATAATTCCACAGGTAATCAAGACCCTCAACATGTTCAGGTATAGCATCCGGTGTGTACTCACCGCTTGGTGCTTCATTACCGCTTGTTCCCCACTTGTAGTAATTAGTCACCTTGGTCAGATTTCTTCCGTCATTACCAGTCCATTGCACAGGGTCTGACCATCCTGCATATTCACCGTCAGGTGTGAGTATCTCCGTTACAACCCATATACGTCTCGAAGTTGAGGTATCAAGCACACGGATAAACAATCTGTCTTCATCTGTATTCTTTTCACCTTTCTCATAGCAGACTCTTATGAAGTTTGTGCCCTTTTTGACTGTCGCATCATATACACCTGTCTTATAGCCATCGACTTCCCAGGCTACAGTATCGACTTGGCTGTTTACTTTGTATATTGATGCCTTGTTAGCCGAACCGCAAGCTGCATACCAATCGAAACGTACCGTGCCATCACTGTCGGCATCAAAATATATCAGAGCTTCGGCTATAGAATTGTAGATGCCTTTATTGAGAGAACCCCAATATTCTTTATTGATAGCATTCGTGACCTTGCCAAAAGAATAATCTGCACGAGAGGTTTTTTCCGCCCTCATGTTAGACACAGCTACAGGTCGCAACGGTATGCTACTCCAGTTTGAAGGATTTTTACTTGTAGGCTTATTAGGTCGTGTATCTGAATTGAAATATAATACTCTTGGGGCGTTGATGCCATCCTTGCCTTTCCCTCCCTCTGACAACTTGGTCCAGTCTGTAGTACTCTCAGAAGGTTCTTCTTTGGTGCCTTTTTCGGAATTGCACTGCCACTTGGCATTCTTGTGATACACGGTGTCGAAGGTAGTCTTAGTTACAATATAAGGGTCCTTACTAATCGCCACCTCTTGGCTCCAGACACCTCTGTATCGCTCCTGCTTGACCACCTGTCCCAGGTAATCAATGAAGCATACATCCTGGAGGAATGCGCCTCTGACATACAGGTATGGCTGTTCTTTATCGAGCGTATAACCTTTGAAATTGCCCATGTCAAAAGGCAAACCGTAGAATGACGCATAGTTGCTCTCTTTTAATTTAGGCTGTGTGACACCATCCAGCATTACGATACGCTTCTCTATACTTGAGATATACCAACAAGATTGACGCTCTTTCTTCGTGGTATTACCCCAGCGGTGCAGTACCATGAGGTCACAAGGATAAAAGTTCTTTTTAGCAGGAGTTTCTTCGTCGGCATAGACAGCCACCTTAATGCTGTTGTCTGTCTGGTTAACCTCCTTAACTTGCACCCACGAGGTGTAATACTTCACACCAACCGCACCAGGCTCAGCAAGGTCATTGACGACACCTTTCAGTATATCGCCCTGCTGGAATGGTGTAATATCCTTGTCAGTCTTCTTGCGCATCGTGAGTGTGTAAGTGCCATCCTCCTCATTCAGTGTAGCAGTCTCCACTGTCCCACTCTCAGTAAAGATAAACTCACTCTCCTCCGCACTGAGTCTGTTCATCACAAGTTCGAGCACACGCATGTAAGAGCGCACCTCTATGCTCTCCACCTGTGCATTACCGTTCTTATCTATCTGCCAGCCACTACCAGCTGTCATGCTGTTTTTGAAGCCGTTAGACCTGATAACATCATACAGCTCCGTCAGTCCCTTGGTGATATTATTACCGTCATTCTCAATGCCATTGGTTGACAACTTACCACCGACCGACATATCGGTAATAACCTTGGCAATGCCCTTGACAAGGAGTTCGCCCACGGTCAACTTGTATGCAGTCTCGTCGTCTCTATCCCTGTGCAATAGATGCGCGTCATACTCCATCAATTCGCGCATCATAGAATTGAGCATGCTGTTAATTCTTGTGGCGGAGGATTCGTTCACATCGATAGCAACGCTGATGCTCTTAACATCTTCCTTGAGCTGTTGCGTATTACCCTTTATAACTGCATTACCCAGAGTAATCTCCTGCTCTATAGGATAGTCCAGTTGTGTTACAAGTCTGTTGATGCGAGTTGACATCACTTCACCAGACAATGTCCTGTATCTTATCGCACGACCGATAGACAGACCTGGATTCTGCTTAGCAAACTCTATTGGATTGCTGTTGACAGTGTAGTTCGTCTTGTCGGTGTATTGACGCGCTATCTCCTTCTCTGCTTCTTCGGCAAGTCTGACCTTGGCATTGGTTATATACTCATCGCTCATGACGATATTGTATAGTACCACCTTGTCGCATGTATCGTCTGGAGTGCTGTTGCCCCAAGGCTGTAGTGTGTCGATATTCGGAATGATGAGGTCTCCATCCTGCTCAAAGACAATCTCATAGTCTCCTGCCAATATATTGACACCGCTGTCACCGATGGTAGGGTTGGCAATAATGGTCTTGTCTGACTTATGATAGATGAGTTCGTACTCTCTTCCTGCCAACTGAGAATGAGTTCCCTTCTCGTTAGGTTCGAAGGATGCTGTCAACTTCTTGCCTGCGACAATATCTTCACTTGGATTGTTGATGATATAATCCTTCCACGCTTCACCATCCTTATAGGCAAGACGCATATAGTACACCGCATAGGTCTGATATTCCGCCACAGTGCCGTCAGCATTGTATTTCTTTACGACATATTGCTTGTCCTCGTCCTTCAATCTTCTTACACGCTTGCGAACGTTATAGACATACAAGTCCAGCTGAGGATATATATAGTCGAAGGTAAGTATCTTCTGCACCTTCGGCTGCTCTGCGCTTGCACGCTTATCTATGTCATCGATCGAGAGACGACTATCACTCTGCACGTTGTCGCCAGACGCTGTCTTGTTAGTGATATTACGAGTACCACCACGCACGATGAAGTAATTAGCATAATCCTTAGAGTTCATACTCTTACTTGCCATGCCTACATTACCGCCTTCTTCCAGACTCACCTCATCGCCAAGGAATATGTCTCCGAACCATACAGTCTTGCCTTCCCAATCAATGTGATATTCGATTTCTCCGAATTGGTTGCACACCTCGCTGAATGCACTTATAATATCCACTCCAGAGAATGTGCACGTTGCGCTTTCCTCTACATCCGTAGTCGGCTTGAACTTCGTCTCGAATGTGAGCATTATGCCGAGCTGGTCGTATATTATACCCTGCAGTCTGCCTAATATCGTGGAGAGAATGCCTGTATATGTCCAGTCCGTCTGCTTGATTTCCTTGCCTACAGAATCGCGCGTCGTCAGCAGGCAAGGAGTGTGCGCCAACAGCATCATAGGATGCTGGAACTCTGGCTTATACTGATACACTCCTCCGTTATTATCCGGCACGTATTGTCCGAATAGCGAGTACTTAACGCCTTCATGCTCAATGTATGCGCCTACAGGCAAGGGCATATACTCTTCCTGACTCCATTCCAGGCGAATGTAGTCACTCTTCATCAGTTCCTGCTCATGCTTCGCATTCTTGGTTACAGGGACATCAGCAATCTCTATTTTTTTTGCGTCGTATATCTTCATGTGCTTGATAATGCTTGATAATAAAACCTTGCTATACTCGCGTACCACAAGGTTGATAAACCATTTTTATCATTATTGAGAAGTGTCGTACTTATCTTCTGCACCTCTATTGCTTGGGTCTGGCTCGTTGAGCTTGAGCGTGAACTTGGCAATACCTCGCATATATTGAGCGAATTGGGTGCATGATATATAGTCGCATCTGTAATACACGTCAGGTCGGAAGGTGGTAGTGATTACTAATCTGCCACCTGCCAGTTCTTGGCAGAACGAATCGTACTGCTTGAAGAATTGCTCCTCCGTGGATGCAACAAGTTGCAGGCTGAGAGATATGTCTCGTGATGCTATTCTTCTCGCACCAGAATAAACCCTCATGCCATTAGTCAGCCTACTCTCGTTAGTAATCAGCTCCTTCTGCGGAGGAGGAGTGAGAAGAGCTGCCAGGGTAGATGTGTCGGTAACTATACCCCATGTGGATTGTGCGTCCTTGCCGTTGATGTATATCTGCGTCATGTCCTCTCTTCTATTGTTCTACGTATCTTGATTATCTCTTCGTTCCACCCTTCGTACATTGCCTTATTGTAACGGACAATATCTTCAAGGTAAGAGTTGCTCCTTACATTCTGCAGGAGTATAGCATCCAGCGTCTCGTTGCTCAGGCTTACACTCTCGTTGATACGCATGAGATAATTAACTCCGAGCGTCACGTTCTCTGCCATATCGCTGTTGGTTGTCCTGTTTGCTTCGACCGCTATCTGCATAGCCGTGATACGACCGACAAGTTGGTCTGCCTGATCGGCTGTAATACTCTTGATGCCGTTGGCGGTTGCTTTCTGACTTGCAGATGCAGAGTCGTAGCCTGTCAGCTTAGCAATCTGGTCTCTTAGATTGATGCCCTTCTGTACTATATCTTGATAGTGCTTCTGAGCGTCCTCTATCTCGCCAGGGGTCAACTCCTCGTCCTTGAGCTTATCGTAATACTGGTCGTACCACTTCTCCAGCTCGTCGTACAGACCTCCCTCCTTGCCTAACTGAATATCAAGGAATGCGTCCGTCATCTTCTGCGTGAGATTGTCTGCGAAGTCCTCCACGTCAGAGTCCATATCCATGAGGGAAGTCTTGAACTCACTTCTGAGGTTGTCAAGAGTCATGCCTGTTATGTTCTCCTTGATGCTTGCCGTGATGGTCTCCAGCTTGTCCGCCTGTTGTACTACCGACTCCCAATACTCGCTCTTGTCGTACTTGCCCACACTCGTAAGGTATTCCCACAATTGTGGCATGTACGTCTTAATGGCGGCTATCTGCTCTGGCGACATATCATAGATGTCATTGAGTCCTTGAATGGACTTCTTCATATCCTCGCCAGCACTGATAGCGTTATTGACCTCGCTTCCGTACATCTGGGCTATCTTGCTATCGCTTGCATAATAAGAATTAGAGTGATGCGCACTGTGATAACCCATCTGCGCTTGCAGAGTCTCCATCGCCCTCTTGTTAATCTCCTCCTGAGCCTTGATAGCAGAATTGCCTATATTGACCGCCTTGGCACCTGTGTTTTTTTCTATTGCTGACTTCAACAGGTCTATGCGCTGAGTAAGTGATTCTATTGCTTTGTTGTTCTCTTCTGTGAGCTTGTTGACCTTATCCGCATTACCTCCACCGATACCGAGTGCTGAGCCGAAGTCCTTGATAGCTGATACGCCCTTAGCAACTGCACCAATGTAATTGCCGGAGGCGAAGTCAGCGGCTGCGCCAGCAGCATTATTGAAGCCACTGAGTCCCTTGCCTACCTTCTCGCCAACACTGCCCAGACCGAGGTTATTCAGTAAGTCCGGCAATTGGTCGATACCCTTCTCGGCAATGAAGTCTTGTGCATCGCTGAACCAGTCCGCAAGAGCCTGAGCAGATGCCTTCTTCGACGCTTCTTCCGCTTGTCTCGCCTTCTCAGACGCCTTAGCGGTCTTTTCGCGAGCCTTGGCGAGTTTGTTCTCCGCTATCGTTACCTGTTCAGTTGTACCTCCTTTGGTCTTGACGGATTGAAGGTCGAACCACGCCTTGGTCTGCTCGCCTATTGCCTGAGACAGATTGCTCTGCGCATTATGGGCGTTCTCCTCAAGACGTTGAGCTTCGAGCGACTTAGAACCTCGGAAGGAGAGAAGACCGCCCTTCCTGCCTTCTTCTTCCCTTATCTCCGCTATCTTCTTCTGAATCTTCTCGATGTCCTCGATGGACTTCAGTGATCCGTCCTTCAAGATGTCTTCAAGCTGAGTTCTCAGACTGACAAGGTATCGCTTAGTCTTGTTCTGCAGGTCACCGAACACATTATTCCAGTCGATGGAGTCGAAGACGTTGTCTGACTTCAACTTGTCAAGCTGAGCCTTGCCAACCTCCTTAGCGGATTCCACTTGCCATTCGCTTGCTCCGGATGCACGAAGGCGCGCAATCTCTTTCTCTGTCTCCTCTGTGATAGCAAGACGCTGTTGTTCATAACTGCCGTATTGCTTGAGGTAGTCTATCATATACTGATTGTTCGCCTTCGCTTCCGCTTCCAACTGCTTGTTAAGCGTCTCCTTGGCAAGAGACTCACGTGCGCTGAACATCTTCTTCTCCTCGTCAGTAAGGTCGAACCGCTTACCCACCTTGCCTGAGTTCTCCCACGTCCTGTTCTGCTCCCCTGCGTTAGGATTTTGCGCCTCCCAGATGGCACGTGCCCTGTCCTCGTGGGCTTGCACTGCATCCTCCTTCGCTCGTCTTATGGCTTCCAGTTCCTTTTCGTTGTCGAACTTTATTTGTTTAATGCGCTTCTCGCTACCGTCACGTAATGAGTCAATCTCGTACTGGGTGGTAGCCTGTTCAGCATCAATCTTTGCCCTCAGAGCCTCTTTCTTCGCCTTAGTCTGCGTGTCGGCAAGTCTCTGCCTGTCGTCCGCATTCTTCTTGTTCGTCTGTAGGGTGGATGCACTACCATCGTCCTTGCTGTACTTCTTCAATTCCGCTTCCGCTTCCAGGAACTTCTTCCTCGCTTGCGTGAATGCCTTAGTTCCGGACGCGTACTTCTTCATTTGCGTCTCGTACTTGTCACGCTCCTTCTCCCAATAAGAATACCCTTTCTCTGCGGTGCTACTCTTCGATGTATCCGTCTTGGTTACGCTATTAAGCAAGAGTGCCACCTGTTCTTCTGTGAGCGTTCCGAACCCCTTGACGTTAACCGCCTTGATACCATTGCGGAATCGCTGTTGCGCCTTGATGAATACATTCTGCCACCTCTTCAAGTCGCCCTTGTCACGTCCCTTCAAGGTGGTGTTGAACTTGTCTATAGCCTTGCCTGTAGCCTTAGAGTCCTCCACCTTCTTCAAGCCTTTGGCGATGCGGTCGAAGTATGCCAATCGTTCCTCCACAGTTGAAGATGCTGACGCCCAGAAGCCATTGTCGTCGTAGTATTTTTCATTTGCTTCGGATAATGTTCTCGTCTCATCTGGTGAAAGGTATGCCGAACTGTCTATCTTATATTGTGAAAGTAATGCCGAACTGTTCTTGCTCTGCACCATCTTGCGGTATATGCCAGCATACCTCTCTGCATCCTTCTGCTCCTTTCGATTGACGGTAGTCTGCCTGTTACCTTCGTACTCGGCAATCTCCTTGTTGAGTTGCAGGATATTGGTCAGATGATACTCTTCGTCAACGTACTTGGAGATTATCTTTGGATAACGTGACGCAAGTTCTTCTATCGCCTTGCGACGCTCGGTAATGGATGCCTTTACGTCACTTCCCATGTCTATTGCCTTCTGGTTGCGCTCGTTCAGCTCTGCCTGATGTCGCTTCTGCGCCTCCAGTTTCTCGTTGAGCCTCGTTGTAGCTGCTTCTGCGCCTGTCTCTGCTGTTGCGAGCTTATACACTGCGACTGCCAGTGCAGCGGTTGATATAGCGACTATTTCCGCTGGACTCAATGCGAGCGCACGATTGAATGCCAACTGCGCCTTAGTCTTAATCGCTATCGCCTTGGCTTCTGCTAATGATGCAATGGTATGCCCCTCTGACATTCGAGTCGCAATAAGGACGCTCGCCTTGTACACTCCTATGCCAGCTACAAGACCTGCGAGAGTGACAGCAAAGTCTTCCATCGCGCCAGTGTCGAATGCCTTGTTGAGAGAGTCCGTGATGAACTTAGACACGCTCTTAGTTGTACTCGCAATAGGCATGATTGCCGCCTGAAAATGGCTCTTCAATCTCTCGGCTGATGCTCCTGCAGTATTGTTCATCTTCTGGAAGGCGGATTCTGCCGCACCTGTTGCGTTAGCCATCGCTTCAAGATCACTCTTAGCCGTACTTGCCGCATCGCCAGTCAATCCCAATGCGCCCTTCAAGGCTCGGATATTGGTTATCGACCCCTTGAGTGCCGTCATGCTACCATCTGCACTGTCTCGTATCTCGCCCAATGCCTCTGCGAATGTCCTGCCCTCGAATGCACTATCACCAAGTACATTGACTGCTTCCGTTATCGCAGCGTTAATCTGAGTCATGGCGATGGCGGTCGGCACGCCCTGCTTGGTTAATGTCGCTACCGCTCCGAGCAGTTCGTTCATGCTCACACCGTATGCAGCTGCCGTTGGTGCCGCCTGTGCGATACTTGCGCCCAACTCCGTCATCGTGGTCTTGCCGAGGCGGACGGTGGTAAACAACTTGTCACTGATGCTCTCGGCTTCCGATGCACTGAGGTGATAAGCATTAAGCAGGGTGGTAATTGTGTCAGCTGCAGTGGCAGTCTCGGTTACTCCTCCGACAGCAGCTTTGGCGGACACTTCCAGCACCTTCATTGCGTCAGCGCCTTCCTGTCCTGCCGACACAATCTGATAGAGAGCCTTAGCTGCTTCCGTTGCACCGATAGGTATCTCAGCAGTCAGTCCAGCTACCTGCTTCTTGTAGTCTGCCATATTCTCGGTCACTTCCTTGGATATTGTTGACACTTCCGTCATAGCCTTGTTGAATTGACCTACGTTGGCTATCATTTCCTGCATGTAGTCACCGACCTTGCTGATAGCAGTATAGCCCAGCATGGCGGCTGTCATGGTCTTGAGACCTCCGAGAGCATTCTTGGTAATCTTATCTATGCTTGCACCGAGTCTGCTGAATGTCTTATCGACCTGCTGACCACCCTGAGATAGCTGTCCGATGGTCGCATTGATTGCCTGTTGGGTCTGCTGTAGCTTATCCAACAATTCCTTGTTATCTCCTCTTATGTCGAACTTAATCTGTGGCATATATTATTGTTAATCCCATTGCATTGACTTAATCTTATCCCAGTTCTTAGGGTCATCCACACATATTGTGTCAGCATCACGTCTCGGGTGCAGTTCCTTGACTTCGTCCTCGCTAAGATATATGGTCTTAGGAGCGTCTGCAAGGAGCATATTCAGGTTGTCAAGACTTATTCCCCACAGGATGTAATCTAACGTCCAGCCATACTTCTCCGCAAGTGAGGATATGAGATTGCCCCATATACTCTTACCGCAATAGACGTATGTTCCTGACGGATGCTTCGCTGTGGATATGCGTTCGTATTCCCGAAGCTCGTTGTCAATTCCGAAGTGCGATTGTATGTCATTCACCGTCCTTGTCGAGAGTATTATCTGCAATAGCATCACGATGTCTTCCACCTCCGCGTTCTGCTCCAGATGGGATATGACGTTCCGTACACGCATCTCATTCAGACACCTCTTCCCTCGCAGGACGGAATATGCAATAATCCTCAAGCAGATGTCCGTGTGCGCAATGCAGATGCGTGTCAGTTCGACAACAGGCGAAGTCTTCAAGTTGTCGTCATTGATACGCATCTGGGCAACAAGACCGCCAACGAGTTGGCTAACACCCAACGTCGGAGGGTATAGGCAGTAATGTCTCCCGGCTATCTCGAAGCCAGTAGGGCGTTCAAGCAATGTGTCAGTAATTCTCTTCGTGATGTTCTGCATGAGTCAAGATAGGGTAGCAACGTAGATGTTTCCGTCGCTACCCTGATAATATTGTTACTTCTCTTCACCGTTGCCTATATCGACCATCTTGCCTGTTGCAGGCTTGAGAGCACGGCATGTGAATGTCTTGATGATGCCGTCCGCACTTGTGTAGCTGGTCGATACCGATACAGTGCAACGAGCAATCTTCACGGTTGGCGCACCTGTTGCTTCGGTACATTTAACCTCTGCGGAGAACTCTCCGTCAACAACACCGTCAGTGTCCTGGATGTTGTCGGTGTTGGAGGTGTCATCTCCGCCACCAATACGTACCTGGAATGTCAAGTTGTAACTGGACTTGGCACGACGAGAGGCTTCAATCTCGCCTCCTTCGATGACAGCATCCGTAACCTCCCCCTCTGTAGTTTCGAGCTGTGTAGAGTTCTCGACGATGCTCTTGTACACGCTTGCCGTGCCACCAGCACCCAGAGGAGTGAGCGTTACCTGGTTCTGTCCCCATGCTAATATCTTACTCATGATAATACTTGTTAATTGTTACAATATCTATAATATATTCGGTTGATTATGACGTGCTGACGATTATCTACAGACTCCTCGACGCTCTGCTCCTCCATAACAATATACCATCCGTCTTGAATGTGACTTGATAGGACGTGCATGGCTAATCTTGACAGTTCTCTGACGCGCTTCTTGTTGCGCACGGAGTCGGTCTGCCTCTGCAAGTTCGGAACGTAGATGCGCACATTGATAAGAGCTGTCTGAATCTGCGCTGGCAATGTCGCAAGGACGTGGACGAAGATGTCCTCCTTGGCAGAATTGGTAGGACGCTTGTCAGTATATACATCGCCTGTTATCTGCTCCTTCATGGTGCTGGCGATATATCTGCTTATGTCGTCTAATATCTCTGCTTCTGTCTTCATAATTCTATCTTCTTGATAATCTCCTCGGCATTGTGCAGGGCATCTTCTATCCGCTCCCCGATAACACTCTCAGCCCAGAGTCTTGTGCTTGCCAGCACGTCCTTGCCGTTCATGTTCTCGACGTAGCTTGCATAGTCCATTCCTGCCACGACTACCATAGCGTAAGTCTGTGAGTACTCCTTAGCGAGCGCATCTATCATACGTTTGCCAGCCTCTGAACCTTCCTGTCCGCCAAATACGGATTCGAATGCGGTTGACAGCTTCTTCTTGCCGTTCTCATAGACTGCAGAGCCGATACTGCTACGCAGGTTGCCTGTGCGGTCAATCCAGCTTTCGCTCTGCCCTCTTCCGCGGATGCGTGATACGCATTCTTGCCCGAGGTACTGCAACTGGATAATAATCTGCTCCTGCAGTGTCTCATACACACGCCTCATGTAAGCTTGTATTCTATCTGCGCTTATACTACATGTTATTGTCATACCCATAGCTTAGCCATTGTCCGGAACTTGCGATACCCCTTAACGACATACTCAGCCTCTACTCCATCACCAGTACTCAGCAATATATGATTGCCTATCTGGAACGGTTGCACGATAGTGTTGAGCCACACGATATAGGAGTATTCGATAACATTGCCAGCTTCGTCACGTAGTACGTCAGCCTTGCCGGAAGTCGGGTGCTCCACATCGCATTCGATAGGCTCTCCCCATTCCTCATCGCTGGTTACCCAGTCGCCATTGCTATCATAATACCCTTCGCCCTCAGTGCGTCGTCGCAGGAAATCGTAGCCATATATCATAATCTACCTGTTGTTAGAAGTCCTCACCGAAGTAACCATAATCGACATTGCAGTCAGCCATGTCGCCTACCTGATTCAGTAGTTCATTAGCCTTGCGCTCGAATGCCTTGCGCTCAGTGTCAGTAAATCCATACGTTGCGCCAGCTTCTGTCACATCTGGAGCCTCGCTTAGCAACTTGTACACCTTTGCCTTTGCTCTCTTATAGTCCTTGTGGTTATACAATTCCGTGGTCATTGTGTCTTGACCGTCAAGATTGCATTCTATGGCTATAGACAGCAGGGCAGAGCGAGTTATTGGATATAGCGATATTGCCTGTAATGAGTCGATTATGGTCATGTTATGGTGAGATTAAGCACGCGCACCCTTGTTCCAGGTTGTAGCGTTAATATTGAGGAACACTGTTGACTTGCGGTTGAGAAGCACAGGCTGGATATACGCCTCTGCCATCGTCACCTCCAACATCGGATTGAGGTCGGAATAACAAGTCAGTTTGTAGAATGCGCTCTGCTCCTGCAAGGCTTCTGTATTCTTGATCATTGGCACAACCTTGTAGTATGTGTAACCAAGATTAACCTCTGGGCAGAGCGTTACTACATTCTCGTTCCACGGTTTGACGACATTCTTGTTGCCCTTCTTGTCCTCAATACGTGCGTAAGAGTCCGTGTAACGCAAGACTGGATAGCCGTTGCGCTCCATGTAGCTATTTATGCTATCAAGAGTTATCATCTCGTTATTGATAACGATGTTGTTCGCATTCGGATACAGACGTGTAGCGGTCTTTTTCGCTGAGCGGAGTATGAGGAATGCGCTCTTGTCCATGTATGCGTAACGCGGACGCGGATAGCCCTTAGCCGCAATAGCATCGGTGCATCTGATAATGTCACCGAGTGGGTCGGCTTCATCGTTTACCTCCACAGCGCCAGCCCTGCTCTTAGTAGTCCAGACCTTGCTCGCACCCACGAAGTTCTCCTCTGGTACATTGAAGTTGATGGTGTCTGCAGTCGCATTATCGCCATCAATCTCTTCAGGGAAGGTCATGACACCTGACGAAGCAATTCTGAGACAGTCAATCTCATTCTTGATGTTCATTGAGTTGTTGCAGAAGTCCACGTCGTCATATATCATGTCGAGCATGTCGTTGGCTGCTTGCTGGTCGTCAGCGTTAGCGGCAATAGCCTTGAGGTCGTTATAGTCGTTGATGTCCTCCTCGTCCTTCTGGCGACTGACGGAAATCTTACCGAGCTTGCCAGACCATGTGCCAATGGTCTCTCGTGTCTTGAGAGGAGCCTTGGTGTTGAATGCGACGCGCTCAGCAGATACTGCGATACCTTCATTGCCCTCAAGCCCCTTGAGTTCGAATCTGCGTGTGGACTTCAGCGGGAAGAGTGTTGCCCACGCCAAACCGTTGCCTGGCTTGTAGTGGGTCAGCGTGATCTGTAAATCCTTGCGGTCGATGTCGAATAATGGTTTGTTCATTGCCATATGTCAATCCTCCTATACAAGTGTGATTAGTGGTAGCAATGCGGCTACCTCGTCTGCGATGTTGGCGGTCTCCCTGCGAATGTTCGCACCATTCACAAGTCTCACGAGCTGGTCGCCCTTATTAGCGAATGCAGTATTGCCAGTGATGTATTCCGGCTTCTTTGGCGAAGCCGAATTAGCACTTGCGCTCTCTGCCTGATAGAGCACCTTATCCTTAGCGACTGCGATACCGAGTGTCACGGTAACGACATCGTAATCCGGATTGCTTGTGTCAACTGCTGAACAGGCTACTCCCTTCTTGCCAGTTGCGATGATGTCACCATTGGCGACACCCGAACCCTTCGCAATCTTGATTGAGGTATCTTCTGTGGCAACAGCTTCGACGAGGCGATAGCCCTTGATAGGTAGATACTTGCCATCACTGCCCTTATAGACGGCAGTGGTCGGAAGTATGTCGCTCTGAGGATTGGCGACAAGACCACCACCAGGCTTCTCAGCGAACACCTGCTCAAAGTATATCGGTGTTACTGCACCTGCATCTGTGTGTTCGAAGTTTACGTTCATGTCTTAATAATTGAGTTAATGTTACTACTTGTCAGTAGCGAGACCAACGATTGCTGATGGCTTAGCCAGTCCAGCCTTCTCGGCACGTGCGATAACGAGAGGATTGCCCTGTTCTGTACCATTGGGGGCAGTGCTACCCTTCGGTGGAGTGGTTACTGCGCCCTTGGCTTTCAGTGATGCGCCAAGAGTCTCGATGCTAGTCTTGCTACTCTCCAGCCATGCGTCGTATGCTGCATCATCGGCAAATTGCATATTGTCATAGCTGGTGCTGTATATCTGTCGGAGTTCCTGCGGAGCGTCCTTGAGAATATCATCAAGTCTTGCCTTGCGTGCGACTGACACCTTAGCCTTGTCCGACTCGTCAAGACGCTTCTGCATGTCAGCCATCTGCGCCTTGAGAGCCTTGATGTACGCAGGCTCTTCTGGTTCTTCAGTTGGAGTAAGAGGCGGTGGAGTACTCTCTACCTTCTTGCCATCCTTGATGCCATATTTTTTTTCGTAATTCTCAACTGCGGTGCGCTGTGCCTCCGTAACACGAGCGTCACCATAACTCTCCATGAGTGCCTGAACAGTCACCCCGTCAACAGCGGTCTGAATGTCAGCCTCGTCTGTGGTAGTCTTCGCCAGTTTATCGGCTATCCTACCTAATGTCTTCGCATCTACACCCTCATACTTAGTTTGTAGAGCCTTCAAAATTTTTTCTCTCATAGTAAACTAATTAGTTTACGCAAAAATAGACAATTTTCCCACGTTTCGGCACAGGATTTTCTTAAAAAATATTAAAAACGCAATAATTATCACTCTAAATTTTGTTATTTCAAAAATACTATATAATTTTGCATCAAAATTCAAAGCAAAAAAAACTCTTAAAACAACATCATTATGAAAAAAGTAACATTCAACTCAGTACAGTACACTTCTAAGTTTATCAATGCGAACTTCCGCATCAAGGCGCATGGACTTAACGCTCTTGGCGAGAAAATTAACACTCTTGTTGGAGTCTCTGGTGCAATCGCCCTCATCGGTGCGGAACTCCTCGTCAAGTTCATCAGCCGTGCAATCAAGGCTGGTCTTGACAAGTGTGTATGCAAGCTCCGTCGTGGCTTGGTAATCACCCTCTACTCTAAGTAATATAATCAAACAGCACTAAACTTAAAAACAACAAGAATATGAAGATAAATACTTTCCCTCGCACTAAGACAGAGGCTATGAAGATTGCACAAGAATATATAGCCAATCCTGACGGACTCGCTTATGACATGGATATGGATGTTGAAGAAGCTAAGGAATTGGCAGAGATAGTTTGCGAGCATCGTATTCTCACAGTTAAATGCGATGGCGATTCTCCTTTGAAACTGTATTATAGGGTTGAAGAGTAATTAACAATAAAAAGTATGAAAACGGTTACAAATTTAAACTCTTACGTGGCTTGGGCTAAGTTTCAAGGCTCACGTTCTGCATACGCACAAGGTATTGCAAGGACATAGACCTCACCGACTGCATCGTGGAACTCAACAAGAAGAATGTACGTAACGAAATTGGGCAATCATACGATAAGTATGTTGCCATGGATTAAAAACTAAACATTATGCTAACAGAAAAAATGAAAGCCGTAGGTCTTGTAGATGTATCTACTCACACCATGTTCTTGGGAGAGTTTATCTACATCCAAGACGGAAAATACTATCCAACAATATGTAACGGCTACAAAGATGTTGCTATGTGCAACACTCTGGATGAAGCTCATAAGTGGTTAATCGACAAGAAAAAAAATAGCAGATATTGACAAAAAGTATGGAACATCATTTTGTCCAACTGGAGCATTAAGGATAAATAAAAGCCCTGACCGAAGCCAGGGCACTGCGAGTCCTTAGACTCGAATCTACTATAGTAGAAATTTGCTCTTCAAGAGCGTTTTAATCCACAGGCTTTGAGCCTGACCGTCAACGGAATGGTATTTTTATTTCAATTCCATAAAGGTACGATTAAATCTTCCGAAGACATTGCAAAAGTAGAAAATATCCGTTATATCTGCAAATATTTGCTATAACATTAAACTTATTTTAATTTACAAAAACCAATATTAACAACTATCATTTATGAGGAAATCTATTGATACTTACCTACAGTCAATCGTAAGAGATAATAAGCGGTTTATCATCGAAGGAGGATATGAGTCTGTAGCAGATTACATTATCAGCGGTGCTGAAAACGGTACAGGCTACTATGAGTACTTTGACGATTCCGAACTTGACGAATCTGGAGAGCCTACGCAGGAGCAGATTGATGAGTTAAAGAACTTTCTGAGTGACAACTACAATTATATTCCAGAATAACTCAATATTATTATAAGCCCTCGACAACACGGTTAAGTCAATAGATATGAAGCGTTTTAAGATATATTGGAATAATACGGTAGAAATCAATCTTGTAGCCAATTTTGACACATTGGAAGAAGCTAAGGCTTATTGCGAAGAAAATACAAAAGAGTATGACCCAGTTGAAGACTGTGATAATTGCTGGGAAGGTCGAAGCAATAACTTTCACTACGAGGTATATGATGGAGAAAAAGAAATACTGGATGAGGATGGAGACGTTGTAGATTTCAACGAACCTGTCTATATGACGAACCAGTTTTATTGTGATTAACATTCAGCCCTACGCATCACGGTTAAGCGGAGAAACTATGAAAGAAAACAATATCATCCCTCAAGTTGGAAGGTATCTCAGAACGATTGCGGAAGTCCTCATGGCAATCTCGCTATGCGCCTTAGCAGTCTCTCTATTCGTCTGGATGATCGCACTACTATCCTACATACCCTCCAGACCCGATACGAGTAGGCTCCAGGCATTCTCATATGTCCTCTGCTCCATATCAGGCATAGTATCTTCTGTCATACTCTTAGGCTTCTCTTACATAGTCAAGGCTGCCATTCTCTATCTTGACAAGAACGGAGAGTTCGACAACGAGGAGAACATCGAACAGACTGCTCAATAGTACGCATTACCCCTGATTTCTCAACTTGACAACTCCATCAAGTTGAGAAATCGCAAAAAACGCAACGAGAGGCGTTGAAATAGAGTCGGGTGGATAACTTAACACCCACCCGACTCTATTGGCTCTCGCAAAGAAAATGAGAAAAATAACGGACAATCCAGCAATCTCCACCACCTACGGTGTGACGGTAAAGCACCCGACCAAGGGAACATTCTATTTCAGTACCCTTCGTGCCATCTATGCAATATTCAGCGTTGAGGAAGTGGGGCGCACCATAGAATACCTGTGGCAGTCGCCTGTCAAAATTGGGAAGGAGTACACCACTCCTACCGGGATGAAGATTCAGAAATTCACTTTTATCAAACTTAGAAACAAAAGGATATGAAAAAACTTACAGAACAACAAAAGAAAGATATCGAAAGATTGAAGCCTTGGGCTTTATCTTCTCTACCCAAAAAGTATGACGGAGTTTGCCTTTTCAAGGTTGTTGATGATGAGAGCGTTTATCAATTATATAAGACAGAATGGGGAGTAAGACATAAAGTTGGCATGCCTGTTCTCGCTATTATTGAAAACGGAATGCCTAAACTTTTGGACTATGACGAAGTTCTGGGGGTTATCGTTTCTTAGATTTCTTTTTGAATATTACAGCATCCACCATTCGCTCTACCGCATTGGGGTTTATCGTAGCATTATCTGTTCGGTAAACCTCAATTTCTTTCACGCCCTTGAAATAATCTGGTATTGAACTATAACCATTCTCTTGTCCATCGTAAAGGACGAGGTTGCCATCACTAAAACGTTCGAGAACTGCCGAGTGTCCTCCTTTGTCACTCCAATCCCATGAAAGATGATACCTTCCCACTTCCTTTGTTTTGCTATTCAAGCTGGAGATAATAGACTTGTTTTTTGAAGCGTATGCTATTTGTGGTTTAAGACCATTAAATACTATTCCATATCCAGCACATTTATTCTTCACATACGATTCTCCAGCAATATAGCTTATATCCGTCTCTGAGGTAAACACATACGGCTTAGCCTTGACGTTAAAGCCACGCCTTCTTAACTCGTAAGTGAATGAACAGAAAACACAATTTTCATTATCGGAAACAGGGTTAACGTTACCGCTGTCTGCCATGTAATGTGGCATTTGTTCTCCAATGTTTATATGCAATCTTTTGGCAATCTCCTGATGATTATCCAGTTGTTCCTTGGTAAAGGTCTGAATAGTCGCATTCCGTTCATATATACCCTCCACGTCTGCAGGGTCGATTCTCGTATCCTTGCCCCTCTGACCGAACTTGTGGGACTTATAGCTAAAAGTCAATCCTTTTGCAATATCTCCACTCAAGAAGTTATCCTTGATGAAGTAAGGCAGACTCTTGGCGGACTTAATACGCTCTGCATTCCTATCCACCCAGTCAGTGAATTTCTTCGGCATGGAGCGCACCTCGCCCTTGAAGTGATAGCCAGCACGCTCTTCTTTGCTCATACGTGCCCATTTGTTCAGTTCCTCACGTTCGGCAAGCTTCGGGATGGTGTAGCAACGGCAGAAGGGATGCCAGCCTGTGAACTTGAACTTCTTTGGATATACACCAGCGAGGTCATCGCATATATCATCGCAAGGGTGATTGTCGGACAGCCTTATCTCGATGCCGATAACGAAGTCCATTTCCTGCTGTTGTACGAAGTCGGCAGTACGGTACGCAATATTGTTCTCCGTCACAGTCATGCGCAGAGCATTCTTGTAGGAACTGCGGTACACTCCTTGTCCCGGATGGTATGCAGCTGCGCTCTTGCTCAGTCGCAAATGTCCCTTCTTGTCACGCACTCGTCGGAACAATCTCTCAGGCTCCCGAAGGTATGAGCGCACGTCACGGCTGAGCGAAGGCGCACTCTTACCCTCTGCAAGTCCGAGTTCCAGCGCCAGCTCTATTTGCCCCTTCACCTGCTGTTGGGACTTCCAGACACGCTCACTCAATCCCAGTCCGTTTACCTTCCTCTCCTGGAATGAGTTTAACGCGCTCTCGCTTCGCATATTGATGCGGTTGATAAAATCCTTGCGGTTGGGGACGATATTGCCGAGAGCGTTGATTAGCGCACTGTTTTTGGCATTAGAGATTGACCATCCCTTTTGGCATCCATCCTCTATCAATCCTGTAATACGGTCGCATAGCTTGCGTAGGAGTGCCTGCATCGCCTTGTCAGCCTTCGGGTAATCCTTCAGGAAGAAGTCACGCTCGGGGTCGTCGAAGCCAGTGGTAGCTCCGATTTTTGCCACCTCCTTGTAGAACGCTTCATACAACTTGTCTAAGGACTTCTTTGACCTGCTGAGCATTCTTCGTTGCTTGCGGTCGAACTTGTTGCTGTCGAATTTGATTGCTACCACTGTCTATTGATTATATTGTTGGCTCGAATAACTCTGCACTGCCCTCTGATTCCATCTGACTAATCTCCTCGTCAGTATCATCCACCCAGCCCAGGCGACGGATGGCGGTTCTCTTGCTTGATATGCCTGTGTTGACGGCTGTGCCCAATGTCTCCACGGTATCTCTCTCGTCGTGTATCTGGTATGGTGTAATCTCCATATCCACGGCAAGGCTGTCGAATGCGGACGCATACCTTGGGAACATAATCTTGGCATACTCACGAATGACATTGAACTCTCGATCCAGCATCTCCAGCCATATCCCCTTCTCGTCAGTCACCTTCATCTGGCAGTCGATGAATAGCATCTTCCGCGACTCTCCCGACATAGGAGTGTCCTTCATGTTATCCATACTCATGTCAGGCAATTGGAGTTGCGAGAAGTAGTTGCGCTTTATTTCGCTGACGTGGAACTTGACGCTGTCGTTGGCTTGTTGCCATGTGGCATACCCTGCCTTATCATCCTTGCCGAGTCTGATAATTGAGCGTCCTGCATTGTCGTCGGTGTTTTCCTGTCCCTTCTTGATGCCGTAATCGCTGTATATCACGAATGTCGGACGGCTGTTCTTGCGGACATAATTGCCTGTTCGTGAGTACGTCCATTCGGCTTCATATACATTCTCTGAGGAATCCTCCCATATTGGTTCGGGGCGATGGATATACACGCCAGATATCTTGCCAATTACGACATCCTCACTCAGCTCCTCTACTGGATTACTGCCCTCGTATCTCCAGCAGTAATGCTTGTCTGCAGTATAGCAGTCGAAGTAAGACACCCTTGCGCTCCTGCCGTTGACAATCTCGTTGCGAGTATGATACACGCTCAATGCTATCATATCGTCGTAGTCGTCGAACAATGGGTATAATTCGTCACCCTGCATAGGACAGAATGTCCTGCAACGAAGCTTGAGCAGACTCTTCTCTCCTGCATAATAAGTGGGAGTAAGCTGAGCGAACCATATCGTGACGCTCTCGCATGACCCAAACAAGTCCTTGGAACGCTTGAGGTTGAGCGCATCTATTCTGTTCTTCGTGTAGATGGCTTCCATAAGTTGAGATGCCTTCTTCTCGTCCTCGGTGGTGGGCTTGTAGTTGCGCTTGCACGGAATGCCGAACATCAGTCCGCTCATGCGCTTGCACGCCAGTCGCTGCCAGCCTAATGTAATCTTGCTTACTCGCTCTCGCTTACCCTTACGGAACTTGTCGTGGTAATTAGGATCAGTGGCAACAGGGTGGTTGCGTGGATAGTACTCGTTCTCCAGCTTGCCCTTCCATGCTGGCACTGATATGGTCTTGCGCTTCAAGAGCGATATAATTTGTGGCGGTGTCAAGCCACTGCCGAAGATGTCGTCTAATGTCATAATCTTATTGTCTAAGTGAATAATATATCTTCCAGTTCTGCGTCTGTGAGGTTGTCACCATCATCACGGCTGAGGTCGTTGATGGCATAGCCGAGAATATCCACGTACTCATCATGTGGCTGAGAGGGGAATCCGCAGACTTCGTCCATGAAATCTTCTACCCACGCTCCGTCAACGAGGAACACCCTTCCGCATTCCACCTTGGGCGATACCGCACGCAAGCGTACCTCCTTGCTGTCTGTTGGCGTCTCTGTGAACATTACATTGAGGTCAGTCTGGTCTCTAAGCATCTGGGCGACGGACTTGCCGGACGCTTTAGGCTCAATGCACAGTCTGCTGGTTTCGTTGCCCCATTGCGCCATATACTCGGGCAGAAAGCGCAACATATCAGGCATCTCCTTGTAGAACTTCGTGCCGTGGATGATGTATATGTCACGTCCGACCTTGGTTGCCGCTATAATGCCCGAAGGGTCGTTATCAACGCTCTTCTGCTGACTCTTCTTGTCGTATGCAGTATCAAGGTAGAAGTTGATTGGCTGAATGCCATGCAGAGCCTTGAACTCCTGATAACCGATGTGTTGAAACCAGTCTCGCTTGACGATATTACCTCCGTCAATGGTAGGTCTCTGCTGATAGAGTGCGTTGAACTCCTTGGGAGCACGCTCGCGAAACTTCTCTAACTTAGCGATGCTGTGTCTCGCTTCCCACAGAGCTTCTCCGATATGGCGTTCGCTGTTCAGCACTCCGTCCCCTTCTTCCTCGCATATTGCAGGAATGCGCAGTACGGTCCACTCGCTCCCTTCTGCCTTGAGGATGCGCCCAGCAAGGTCGTCCTCATGCCATCTGGTCATAATGAAGAGCTGCTTGGAGTGATTGTGCAGTCGGGTGGTCAGCACGGAGTTATACCAGTCCCACACTCTCGCTCTGTAAGTCGGAGAGTAAGCCTCCATCGCATCCTTGACTGGGTCGTCAATTATGGCGATGTCAACTGCTGTACCTGTCAGACCTCCACCAACTCCGACTGCCTTGTAGAATCCACGCCTGCCGACGAACTCGAACACATTCACGTTGCGCAAGTAGCCTTTGACATTTGTGTGAGCATTAGAGCCGTTGAGAATAGCATCAGGGAAGATGTCGTGATACTCTTGAGAGTCTATCGTACGCTGGATCGATCGAGAAAATTGACCTGCAAGGTCGGATGAATAAGAGCATCCTGCTATCTTCAAGTCAGGATTACGTCCGAATGCCCATGCTGGGAATATTCTTGACACCACCTCCGACTTGCCATGCTGAGGAGGTACGAACACCATGAGGTTCTTGATTTTGCCTTCAAACAGCATTTGGCAGTGCTCTGCAATAACCCGATGAAACCACTCCATCTGATACGTCGGATTGATGTACCCCAGGAAGTGCGAGAACGATGAAGTGGCAAGACGCTTGTTGCGCTCCTGCATCAACAATAACAATCTCCGCTGTGCTTCCTGCTTCCTCATACTACTTATCCAACTTCCTCAGTCTATTTATCTCTTCCTCTAATTGCTCCATGCTCATGGACTTGGTCTGGTCGATGATTATCTTATTGTTACACTGAGATAGATGCTTCTCTGGTGCATATAGTCCCAGTATCTTGCGACGCTCTACCAGCTGCTTGCTGATGATGTCGAGATAGCGAGGGTCACCGCATACCGTAATTTCTGAGCGTATCTGCACTATCTTCATTATCTCAACACCGCTATCCGTATTCTCTCCGTCAGCAGGTGCGCCTTCTCGCCTGAGCTTCTGTTGCTGATAGTCCTGTTTAGATTTTTCCCACGCCTCCCACGCTTCGCGTATTATATCATCGATGCGCACCAGCTCTAACTGGATGTTAGCATCAAGGTTGTCAACTCTCTGACTCTGCCACTCCTTGAGCAGTGAGTCTATATCTGACTTCACCGTCTGTAACGAGTATGTCTTGAGGTCAAGGCGCAACATTACTTCTTGTCGCATCTCACGATATGCGTAACCCTTCTTGAATAGTGGCGCAAGGATGTTCATTCTTTCTGCCTTGCGCCCTTCTCCTCTTGCTCTGCGTATCTTGTCTTTTCTTGTCATAATAATTAGAATTGTGCTCCGCTATATGTGTATATTAAGTTGCCGTCCCCATCCTTCCCATGAGGAGTGAGCGCACCTTCGAAGAGCTTATATGGCGACTGCCCAGATTGCGGATTATTCCACAACCACTGCATGTAATCAGCCATACTCATCCCCAGGAACTTAGCTCGCTTCTCGCTTGAGTTACAGTTGAATCCTTGTGCTCGCCCCCAAGGGTATTGGTGCAGCTGAATGATGTCTCCCTTGACTCTGTCCCACGTCACCTTGCCTTCCTTCTTCGCTATCTGCAATGCTTCGCACCACTGCCCTCTGGAGTAATTCCAGTCCGCAGGGAGACCGCAACAAGAGCCGTTGCAACACAATTCCTTGAAGTGTGCATCTGACACATAGAAGCGCATTCCCACCTCTTCGCACTTGTTCTTCATGTTGCGAATGAATGGCTCTTTGACATGCCTGTTGAGACGTAGATAGCCTGTACTACAAGAGTACTTCTTATAGAACTGCATCACGTCCATTCCGCATAACTCATTCAGTGTCGGAAGGAACGACTTGAGCGTCTGCGACCGCTGCTCTACACAGAAGAACTCAGTGCTGAGAGCTGTTGCACCTCTCTCCGAGGCTTCCTTAATTAGGTCGAGGTATGTAGGATTAGACACGTTGATAATGAATGGTCTGAGACGCAATGTTGCGCCACCAGCTCCAGCATTCGCAATCCTCCTTATCGCTTCGAGACGCTCCATAGGCGTTGGCACTCCGCGCTCGATGATATGCGCCTTGCGCTCGTCAAGTGTAATAATCGAGAACTTGAAGTTCCAGTTTTTCTGTCCCTCAATCAGCGACATATAGCGGTCGTCGTCAGTGAACCACGATGCCTTAGTTGAGAAGCAAAGAGGGTAATCTATCTCCTTGAAGAATCGGAGCAGTTCGAGTGTCTTGCCATACTTGCGCTCGAATCCGTCGAATTGGTCGCTCATCCCTCCCCATTGCATCACCTTCCTTTGCTTGATATATGTTGCGAATTGTCCTGCGTACTTGTCTGGCTCTGTGAACATGCGCTTGATCTTGTTGATATTGACAGGGTTGACAACCTTGTGCAGATAATCGTCCTTGCCACCTCCGACACCTCTCTGGTACTGAGCGAAGCAGTACATGCATCCGAAGGAGCAATTGGAATATGTGTCGAAGGTCATCGGCATTGAGCAGTCTGCAATCTCTGCCGTCCATCTTGGTGATTGGTAATAAGCCATAGTTATTTGATTTTGATTTTGATTTGCATCACGTAATCTGCATCCTTGATGTCAACAATGAACGCTCCCATTCTGAGCCAGAAGTGTTGCGCATTCTCATTCATTGGAGTGCGGAATGTCAGCGTGTTCAGTCCTACGCTCTTCATTGCTGTCAGAAGGTCATAGAGTGCCATTCTGCCGATACCCTGCCGTTGATAGTCTCTGTGCACCGCAATCTCTATCAGTCTTACGTGATCTCTGCACCGCACAGCATAGAAGAAGGCTACAGGCTTATCTTCCTTGCACCACACTTTGCACCACACTTTGCACCACACTTTGCCACCGCTGACATAGGCAATGCGACGGAAGTAGTTGTATGATGCCTTGGCGGTCTTGGAATTGCAGTTGTAGCATATTTCCTTGACCTTGCTGTCATTATATCCGCTTACTTGGTAATCCATTGAATGATGAAGTCTGCAATGTTCTCCGTAGAGGTTTCCATGCTGTTGAACGCTTGAGTCGGGACACCTATATCATGCCACTTCCTTGCGGATGATAGACTGAGTTCTTGTTTTTTGGCTACGGTCTGTCTGATACGTAGATTACTACGCTGTCGAAGTCGTCTGTCTATCTCAGTCAAGGGAGCATACAGGCATATCACTAATTGTCTGCGGGTCGTGAAGAGCAGCCGCTGGAGGTTCAGCCCGAAGGAGTTGAGATAGCTACCTTCACAGAATACGTATTCCGCTCCATTGGCAATAGCATCTTGCGCTACCCCAGCAAGACACCTTGTTTCGTTTAACCCATCGACACCTCCATACTTGGAATCTTCGACATACCGCCCGAGGAACACAGCACGTCTATCTGCACATATAGTCCTGTCCTTGCGCACCTCCGCAACACCTCCGAAACGTCTGATAAGTTCCTTAGAAAGTGTAGTCTTGCCAGATGCATTAGTGCCTGTTATCATAATTATCGTAGCCATATCAGTCTGCTAATTGATATATAATATTCTCATACTTACACCTCTTCGCCTCTTCAAGCATACGCTCTGTGTAGTAGCCGTTCCATCGTGTACCCTTGCGGAACTTCTCGACTGCACAGAGACTGGTCTCAAGCGAAAAAGCGTTGTCCTGCGTGTCTTTTCTGGCTCTATTGATAAACTTATCAAGTTCGCTCCTTTCGTTGCTCTGAGCCACTAAGATAGCTCCTTTAGTGTAGTTCTCGTCCGCTTCCCAACCCAGCTGAATGTTATCTACCCAGTCAGGCTGGAAAACGTGGATATAGACTTCGAGGAATAGGAATGCTGCATATCTTCCGAAGAAGTACCACGACCGGACAACATCGTATGCCTCTTGCGTGGTATGCACACTCGAAAGCATCGCCATCTTGTCCTGCGTCAGTTCCCTGAGCAAGCGAGGGTAAGCTCCATTGCATCTGACATATCTACGGTCTGTGCGGAAGTGCAGTTTCTTGATGTCTCTCTCGCCCAGCAGAAGCATGTCGAGCGCACTCGGGATATGATATGTCATGGAGTAATAGTATATCAACCTGAAAGCATCCCACGGCTTGAGACAGTAGTGCCGTGCAAGGCTGGCAATCATACGTTCCTCGACACCTGCATCACCGCCCTTGTGGTATGCGATGTATTGCTGATATGTCATTGTATATCCCATTATTCCGAAGGTAATATCTCGTCCAGGCGGTACACCACCTTATCGATTGATGTCATACCAAGGAGGTTCATGAGCACGTCACGCTGTTCCTTGCTGTACACGATTATGATGCGTTCCATCGCAGTCTCGTCAGAGCCTTCTATCTTGGGTAAATCGGCAGGAGTTAGGTCAACCCCCTGCAATTCTGGTGGTAGTGCGCCAGCGAACTGCCCACCGTCGTCCTCGCTCTCAGCCGGATATGACGGTGTTGGAGCCTGAGCGGTTGACGATGTAGCGGTAGTAGGCGCAGGAGTCGCACCGAAGTCCATCGGCTGCCATACGTCCATACCCCAGTCGCCAAGGTCCTTCTCGTCGAACGCATTAGCTAACTTGTCGAAGTCCCAATTGCCAGAAGAGACGTTGTCCTTGATGATGAACTGCTGTTGCTCGCTCGGACTGAGCTTCTCCGCCACATTGACGAGTACAGTAGGGTTGCCCAGCCACGCTTCCCAGTGCTTCGTCAGCACCCTCTTCTCTCCGTCTGTCATGCGCTGATAATCTGCAAGTCCTGCCAATCTCTCTTCGATTTGCTGGATAGTGAACTTACTGATATAATTCAAGGCGTTGGTGCGCATATTGCCACCGAGAGCCTTATATTGCTTGTTGATTACGATTGGGCGGACGCCCAACATCTTCGGGAATACGAGAATGGAGTTGACCAGCTTTTGGAACTTATCTCCTGTAATTGTGCGCGGATTCTCCGCGTTGACCTTAATCTGAGATAACTTGATTGTTTTGATTGTTTCTTGCATATAATAATAAATCGCTAAATTTACACTTTTCGTGCAAAGATAGCGATTTTATCACAAATACGTACATTTGTGTGCGTATTTAACACAATTTCACGGTAAATCTTTCAATTTACCGCATTTCTACAACCTTATAGGGAGGTTGGCGGCAGTCCATGCGAGCAATGCAGCGTCACGCATTTCTTGATTGGGCATTGCAACCCTCCCTCCCTTGCCAGTCGTCCTGAGCTTGCCCATGAATGATTCTATCTCCACTTGGGTAATCTTGCGGTCGTGTCCTTTCCACACCTTGCGGAGCGGTGCTTGGAGTTGGTAAGGGATATTGTTGTACTTGCAGTATTCCGCAATGTCGATACCTCGCTGATGGTTGCGTCCTTGGTCAACACCTTTGCGAGCGATCACGGGCTTGCTGTCGCTGAGCCTAAGATGGAAATTGCTCTTGTGTACCCATCCGGCTTCGATGATCACCGTCAGCGACTCGCCCGATGCCATCGCATTGATGGACGCTGCCTGCAGGAGGGAGAGTGTCTTGCCGAATGGTGTCGCCTGTACGCTGATAGACCGGGTAGCAGGGTAGAGTATCGCCACACCGTCACGCTCGATGTCTGGGTCTATACCAATAATCACGTCACTCATATACGTTTGGTTTTATTGTGTTCGCTTTTTCTCTGAGCGTTTGTATAAGTTTATGCATAACATATTCGTTAGTGCAATCGGTTCTGATTTTTTCTTTGCGTAGCATATCCATCAGCTCGATTACAACGAGTGCGATAGTTCGGTAGTGTGTTGCTATCACAACTCCTACCAAGTCTTGTTTTCCTTCGCGGTAGGCATCGCAAGCGGACGTTATAATTTCTTCTTGTGTCATGGCTTAAAGTCTAATTTGAGTTGTTGGAACTTCTCGGCATACCATTGTTTGTATGACTTGTCCGAAATCCACCAGTCGTAGATGTTTTCCGCTATTTCGTTTTCTTGCTCCTCTGTCAAGCGGTCAGAAGAGAAGCTGGAAGAAAACCCGATTGTCTCTCCCCACATTGTGTTCCATTCGCTCTTTTGGTATCGCTCTCCAAATATCCTTTTGGCAGGAATTGAGATGGCGTTTGTAGCCAACTCGTTGCGATGACATATCTGGGGTTTGGGCTTCCGACAATTCCCCCCCCCATCCAGTGTTCTGGTGCGGGATGCTTAATGTAGCCGCCTGCGTCCTGAGCAATCCTCTGACGTTTCTGAGAGGCATCCAGTCCTTGCGGATGTTCCACCAGATATATTCTCTTTTGAATACCCCCCCTGTTTCGGATGGCTTTAATCGCTTTTATCCAATTCCTTTTAACGTGAGGGTACCTCTGATTTTCAATCATCTTTTGCTTTCTTGAAGACATAGGGCAACCGATACAACCCAACCTATGCCAACCTTCATCGTATAATGAACAATGAGGCACTTCTATGACTTCATTCAGAAACTCCCAAACATCTTTCTCAGTCCAATGTATGATAGGTGATATAAGAAGACTCTCCTTGCCTGATATACAGCCTAACGTTTGTTCTTGGTCGGCATTGGTGATATTCACTCCGTCTTTCTGGGATTTGCGCCTTGCACGCTTTGCTTTCAGTTCCTGACGATATTCATCCAAACTTTCCAAGGTTCCGCTAAACTTTCTATTGTTTATCTCTACTTCGTTTCGCTTGGCTCTACGTGCGCTCTCAGCTTTGCGAATACCTATCAGTGTCACTTTGCCTGCACCTGCCGTTTCCTTATATTCAGCACAGCACCAACGCACACGCATAGTTGGCAATATCTGTTTTTCTAAAGCGAGCGAAAAGATGCTCTTCTTCGGCTTTATAAGTTCTACTTCGGGATAGTTCTTCTTTACGAAACGTATCACTTCTGGTGGGTCAACGCTTGTGAGGTTCATGTGACCATGAAAGCGGACACCTGCCAACTGTGTGATGTGGTAAAGAGCTTGGGAGTCTTTTCCACCACTGAAGGCAAGGTAAAATCCGTTCTCATTGTCATAACTGAGGGCTATGCGCTCTGCCTTGCGTAGAAGTTGTATAGAGTGCAACATCTTTTCCTTCAAACCATTCGATGCTCTCTCTAATGCTTGTGAAAGATTGTAGTCTATATTCATATTCTCTTCTTTTTAAGCCCTCCCCCTGCTGTCACCAAGGGGGAGGATGGTTAGTTACTCTACTACTACTGACTTCCAGTCTGGATAACAGCCTAAGTCATTTACTGCTCATATTTAATTCCGAATGGTGTACCGTCTGCGAAAGTGTATTCGTCGTTTGCCCTATCCCCGCCAAATCCATCGCTATCAATGCGTACACCCTCACATTCTACTGAACCATCCACGTCTGTAAGTAAGTTATACTCATTACAGTCTTTTCGTTTAAGCCATGTCGGACAGCAGTTGCTTCATCGGTCGGCTTGATGGGTGTCTTGGTATTATTGTAACTCATAGCCTTAATCTATAAGTTCAAAATCATACACGAATACATAAGGATTGCTCTCCCAAGTGCCTTTGCCCGAAATGCGGTTGATGAGGGAGGCGTAGGCTTCTTGTGGAGTGAGAAACGAGGAATTGGAAAGACCATGATACCAATATGTCGTACCTTCAAGTCCTACGTTGTCGTCACGCCAGATGCCTTCTTTCAGGCAGTCTTCATCGCTTATGTCCTGCAAGCGTTCAATACGAATTTTGGTTATACGGATATGGTGGAGCATGTCTTCAGCACGAACAAACATCTTGTTGCGATAGCCTGGAAGTTCTTTGAGTTCATTTGCATTAGGGTACACATTTGATTCCTCTAAGATGGCTCTGTACGATTGTGATATTGCCACCTCTTCGCCAATGTAGTAGGCTGCGAAAATCATCACATCGCTAAACGATGCAAGAAGTCCTATTTGCCCTAATTTGTTTCGCACCTTCAATGTACCTTCATACCGCCTATTATAAGGGTCGGCAGAAGGAATTATACGTCTCGTCTGCGTCTTTCTTTTTGCAAGCACGGCTTGTGTTAAGCCGTACTTGTCATTGAACATAATTTTCTTCATACTCTATTATTGTTACACTTAATATTAGTCTGACATTCCGAGCCTTGTGGCAATCTTCTTGACTTCATCATAATACCTCTTTACCTCTTCATAGAATGCGAGTAGTTCACAGAAGATTGCTGGGGCGTCTGTTTTCAGTTTTTGCACTTCCTTGCGGTTGATAAGGCTGTAAAGACAGGCGAAAAGGAGTTTTTTCTGCTCCTCCTCAAATTCGATTAGTCTTGCTATTTCTTCTTTCATATTGCTTACTGCTCACTTTCGATTTTTCTATCCTCCTTCTCTTCGTCTGCGAGAATACTCTCCACGTACCTCACAACTCGTTCATATTCTCTTCCGGATTTCTCGCTGTCGGCATAGGCTTTCTTTATGAGTTCTTCGCCAGTGCCATAGAAACATCCGACTATCCACCTGTTGTTAGAACGAGTCCAGGTGAAGTAACGTCCACTACTCCAAAAGTTCTTAAAGACGATATAGTCAGTTCTGTTTTTAACTTTCGCACCGCCAACGATGTGAGCTCTTCCCCAAACTTCTACTTCTCCACTGACTTCTGCATCACCACTGACCCGCGCATAGTCAGAGACCTGTGCCTTATCATATACCTGTGCATAACCACATACTATAGCATCGCTAACAATAGCATTGTCATATATCTCAGCACGGCTACATACCCGTGCGTTCAAACAGATCCTTGCGTATCCGTATACTTTAGCAAATCCCCTGACTCCTGCATTATCACGCACTATAGCATCTTCACTGACTTCCGCATTGCCAAAGACCTTAGCATTGTCATACACCCAACAATTTCCATCCTGCGATAGGTTCCTCTCACTTTCAACCCATCCACCCTTATCGCCTTTTTTAACATCATAGAAATCTCGGACGGCTTCAATGCGGTAGAGTGTTCTACCATCAAAGTTTATTGTTTCATCTGTAAGTTTATATTTCTTTCCCATATTCTTAGTGTTTAAGCTCATCGAGCAACGAACCCTTGGCATTAAGTTCGATGACTGTTTCGTCGTTGATATTTATGCACATCGTTGTCGTTTTGTTCTCTTCACAGAAGCGTCTAAATTTCCATTCAATAAGGTTTGCTATCTCTTCTTCCGT